>DQLG01000175.1 GCA_015660315.1 Candidatus Latescibacterota bacterium | reverse complement strand
GCAGGAATACCGCGCCGGAAGTGTCGAGTTGGCTGACTTGGCTCAACTCGGCTCTCAGGGACGGGCGGGGATGGGCTGCGATGAGCGCGCGGATATCGGGGGGCAGGGCGCCAATGGTCTTTAAGGTTAGGGGACCGCTTAGCGAGATCCCGAGGTCGTCGCCTTGTACTGCGGTCATAGCAGGTAGACAAAGCGCATGAGAACCTGCTGTCTGGCCTGCAAGCGCACGATCGGTTTTACGCGTTCGAAGTTGAGGACGATATCCATATTGACAAAGCGGCTGAGCAGTAGGCGCAAGCGGTTCTCGAAGGTGAACTCCCAAGCGCTCGTGGCTAACTCCGGGATCAGGATATCGAATTCTGAGTCCAGGCTGAGGTAGCGCGAAAAATGCGAGTTGAGGATCAGCAGGGCTTCAAGGCCGGTGGTCGAGGTGTCGAGCAATTTGCTGGCGACCGTGCGGTCGGTGTTGAGGTCGAAGGTCTCTGTTACATAGCTTTGTCGCGCCCCGATACCGATGCGCATGTCCAGGGTCAATGGGAAGCTGCGGATAAGCTGTGAGTTGATGCCGATCCCCTGGCGCAGTTCGAGCGGGCTTAGGGCGGGCGATAGCGTGAACTCATTGAGCCCGGCCTGGGAGCTTGTGATATCGCCGAGGGTATCGCGGATCAGCAGAGTCTGCGGCTGGTCGAAGTGGGCTTCGGTTGCGAATAGCTTGGTATTGATCACGCCGCGCAAATAGGGGCCGACGCGTTCGGAGAGGCGGTAAATATATGTGGCGCGGACCTCGAATTCATCGATGGACTTGCGAAAAGCATCGCCCTCTTCGCGCGTGAAGCCCTCTTCAAAGATCAGCCGTAGATTGGCGAAATGGGGGTCGGAGCTGTAGATGCTGCGGCCAAAGGCCTGGGTTGCAAGCGAGATGACCGAGAGGTCCTCGCCTGTTGTGTTTTGCGAAGTCGAAAGCTGGGTCGAACCGCTCAATTGCCAGTTGGTCTTCCAGTGGGAACCCGTTGTTTGGCCCAACAGACCTCGCAAGGTCGGGGGATAGAAGCCGATGAAAGTGTTGTCGCCGACGTCGGCTACCAGGTTGCGCTGGATCAGTTCACCTGGTTCGAGGCGGACGCTGAACTTGCGTCGGGTCGATATATTATCGCCGACGCGCACCACGGTATAGGTGCCCGGGGGCAAGAGCCAGGTCTTGACGGCCTCGCCGCGTTCTTCCTCGATGCCGAAACCGATGCCGTAGTTTTCCTGCTGGTCTTCCCAGTAGAGTTCGTACGACTCGTTGAGCGAGGTGCGGTTTTCGTCGATGACGTTGATGACTAGACCGGACCAGAAGGGCTTCACCATGGTGGTCATGCCCTCTTCGATTGGCATCGTTCGGCTCATCATTTGCGCGTCGGTGCCCGTGCCGACGAGTACTTCGTAGTAGCCCGGCGAGAGCAGTACGCCGGTGCCCGGCGAGGCTTCAGCGATGCGCTTGTTGCCCTGAAATACGCGGAAGCTGGGTTCGTTGAGGGCATCGGTCATCGCCGGGACGAAAAGAAAACCTTTGCCCTTGGGGATCATGGTTGGGTCGAGCTCTAACTGGCCACGAGTCGGCGGACTCAGCCACGTGTAGCTCTTGTGTTGTGCTGTCGCACCGCCGGCAAAGAGTAGGCCGGCGAGGGCGATGTAGAACAGGCGCAATAACATGAGTGCGGGTCCTAGGGGGTGAGCTTGCCCGGTATAATTTCGTAGTCGTTGGAATTGGTCTCGATGAACAAGGTAGTATCCGGCTTGGATGTGGCGGTCAATTCATTCGTGGACGAGGTCAATTCCTCTAAGGCCTCTTTCTGACCCGAGCGCTGTTGATTGAGAAAGACGAAGTCGATCGAGCGAATGATTTTTTTCATTTGCTCGCCGAGGATCACGCTGAAGGCGGAGACGGTGTGCTTCATCTCTGGGAAGAAGACATTGCGTTCTTCGTCAAAGTCGGTCTGCCAGATAATTTTGCCGTCCTCTTGCCGTACCAGTTCTATGGTCATGGCCAGATGGGCGGCCCATACATCGCCGCTGTCAAAGCGTTCGATGGCCTTGATCCTGCCGTTGAGCACATATTGCGGGCGTCGCTCGTAGAAATCGCGATCCCCGCCGATATAGGTGAAAAGGTTGGCCTGACGCAGATATTGTTTGACGACATCGGTGAACAGGTCCGCGGGACGCTCGGTCCAATGATGGAAATTGTCGTGTTGAAGCTCGTATTGGTCGCGGCGGATGATGATCTCTTTGCGGTTGTAGGCTCTTGGAGCTTCGAAGCTTTTGATCTGGACCTGGAAGGCATAGGGGCGTGCAGAATTTTCGATATCGTTGCGCATGGGCTCGACGTCGACCATATAGAGGCGCCGCTGGGGTAGCTCGGCCTTGCTGCCGAGTAGCTGTGCGCACCCCGATAACAACGAGACCGATATGGTTATGAAGCCCCAAAAGAGCAGGTGTTTATTCGCTGGCACCGCTGCTGCCTCCCCGGATGAGTACGGACGGGTTGTCGCGGATAAGTTCAGTGGTCTCGCGCACGTTCTGCAAGGTCTCCTCCAGATCCTGCATCGCCCGCAGGAGGTTTTGCCGGCTGGCGCCGACCGTTTGGTCGATGCCGACGAAAGTTCGGTCGATATTGGTGACCATGGTGTCCATCCGAGCGACCAGTAGGGGAAAAGGCCCGTCCATCTGTTGGCGTAGTTGGTGCATTGTCACCTGTAGGTCGGCCACGGTTTGTTGCAGCGTGGCGCCGACGAGCAGGTTGTGCAGCGAGTCGGTGGTCACCGCCAGAGTCGCGCTCGCCTGGGAGAGCGAACGGGTGGTCGCGGCGATATTATTTGCCGTCTCGTCTACGGCGAGTCGGTTGTCCTGGACCAAGGTGTTGGCGGTGGCCATCAAGTTTCCGGTATTGCGCAGGAGATCGGTGAAGACGCGTTGGTTCTCGCCGCCGAGCAATTTATTGAGATTGTCGACGGACTGTTCGATTTTTATGCTGAGGACTTCGGCGCGTTCCTGTATGTTGCTAAAAAAAGTTTCGCTGGCGGTAATATTGGCGCCGGGCAGAAGCTCTTCGGCGCCATTGCTGCCGCCAAAGAGCTCGATATACTTCAGGCCCGTTATGCCCAATGAGGCCATGCGTGCTTCGGTGTCGGTGCGAATGGCATTTTCGGCCTTTTGTCTCTCGACCGAAATGGCGACGACGACTTTGGTCAGGTCTTCGGGTGAGATAGAAATACCCTCAACCCGGCCGACATTGAACCCGAGATACTTGACCGAGGCCCCTTTGTTGAGGCCGCTGACCGCTACGCCGGTGAATTCGATATTATAGGGATAGCGCTGGCGCAGGAGGTGGCTGCCGGCGACGACGATAAAAAAGAGTGTCAATACGCTGCTAGACACTATAAAGAAGACGGCGAGGCGTATTTTCTGGGCCCTGGTTGCCATAAAAGAGTATTGGGAAAGAGATAAAATTAGAACGAAATGGGTAAATCGACCTAGTTTGGAAATATGGGCAATATGATAATCCGAGGCAAGGATAATTGCGATGTGAATAAGATGGTCAGGCGGGCGGTAAGACGATATTCAAGGCCTTGGGACAGATCTCGATACTTAGCGGGCTTTCGCCCAAGTGTTCGCCGTCTGCGTGCACGACTCTTTTATGCTTGGTGTAAATCTCGAGTTTGGCGGTTCTTTCGACGCGTACCGCGGGATGGGCGATATGTTGGCCGGTGAAAAGACGAGGCAAAACAGATAGAATGGTCCATCGGGGGACATTGTCGATGATCACTACCTCGAAGAGCCCGTCAGTTGGGTCGGCTCCAGGGGCGATTTGCAGGCCGCCCCCATAACTGCGGGTATTGGCGATGGATACTTGCAATACTTCTTGTTCTATCTCGCCGAAATCCCCGCGTAAGCGCACGCGTGGCGCCTGATAGCGGGCGGTATGGCGCCATGTCTCGATAAGATAACCGGCCGTCCCAGATAAGGGCACCAGGCCATTGGCCATTCGCTCGCTTATTTCGGCGTCGAAACCAAATGCGGCGACCGTGGCGAAGAAACGATCCCCGACCTGGCCTAGGTCGATTGCTCGTGGTTGTCCTTTGAGTAGACAGTGCACGGCGGCGTCAATCTTGCGCGGCACCGCCAGTGCGCGGGCTAGGTCATTGGCCGTGCCAAAGGGCAGCAGGCCAAGCGCGGTCTGCGAACCGGCGAGCGCGGGTAAGACCTCATTGATCGTACCATCGCCCCCGCAGACGATGAGCCTGTCGGTGCGCTCGCCGACCGCTTGCCGTGCCAATTCCGTGCCGTGTCCCTTCTCGTGTGTATAGCGCAATTCGACCGCTTGGCCGGCGGCTTGCAGGGCCAGAGTGGCTTGCTCGGCGACCGCGCGACCACGGCCGCCGCCAGCTACCGGATTGGCGATTAGGATCCAGCTTTGCGTCATTGGACTTTGCTTACTCTCTTGTCTTTCACCTGCGAAGGGGCGAATTCGCCCCTCGGCGCTTGTCGCCGCACGCAGTATATTATACACATTAGGTGGTAGTGCAGCGAGCATTGAGAGATTATGGCCAAGCAAAAAAAAATACCTCTGGACAAAGCGGCGGCTCGACGGCGGGAGCTAATAAAGCAAGTCAAACATCCCTATATCACGGGGCAGGGCTTAAACTGCCAACGACGCGCAGCGGAAGGAGGAGATCGGGAATCGGGGGCATCGCCTACCAATCCATGAGCTTCCTTGTGGAGGACCATTCGGCATACTATATTATAAACCCAATATAAACTCCGTCTTAGCCCTATTCTGGCCACCGGGCCTGCCGCTGTCAGCGATGGGGCTTTTGTCCGTTATGATCAGAGAATTTTACCAAGACCGCACCGTGTTATTGACCGGGGGCACTGGGTTTTACGGCCAGGGACTGACCGCTAAGATTCTGCGCTATTTGCCCAAGATAAGACGGCTGTATCTAATCCTGAGACCAAGCCGAGGCCCCGATGGGGTCGCTTTGCCGGTTGACGAGCGTTTGCAGGGTCTTTTTGAGCAAGTCGTCTTTGATCGTTTTCGCCGTGAAGACCCGGCTGCTTTCGCTGTTGCGCGTGGCAAGGTGCGGGCGCTCGCCTGTGATATGAGGGCTCCTGGCCTCGGCTTAGACGATGCGTCGAGGGCTGAATTGCTCCGCGAAGTCGACCTTATTATCGGCAATGCGGCCAGCGTCACGTTCGATGAAGCGCTCGATTCCGCTATTCAGTTCAATACCCTGGCGCCGCAAGAGCTTTTGCAGTTAGCCCGAGAGGGTGCCAAAAAACCTATTTTGGTGCACGTATCTACCGCTTATGCGAATGGGCGTCAGACTGGGTCGATTCCAGAGCAGCCGCTGGCCATCGATCGGACCGTGCAGCAATTGATCGACGGCAACGTGCAGGGCGGTCCCTTCGTGCCAGAAGACGAGATCGCCGACGCGCAGGCGCATTGCCGGGCGATACGCGAACGGGCGGAAAGCCAGGAGCAACAAGGGGAATTCCGCCGCGAGATCGTCGAACAGAGCCATAGCCGCGAATTATCGGACAGCCGCTTACAAAAGCTGGTTGCTGATCGCAGCCGGCGTTGGACTGAAAGCGAGTTGGTCAAGGAGGGGATGCGTCGGGCCAGGCTCTACGGTTGGAACGATGTCTACACCTTTACCAAGGCGATGGGAGAGCAATTGCTGGTCAAGCACCGGGGCGAGGTGCCGCTGGCCATCGTGCGGCCTAGTACCACTGAGGGCGCGCTGGCAGATCCACATCCAGGCTGGATTCACGGCCTGAAGGTGACCGATCCACTGGTCGTAGCCTACGGCCGGGGGTTGGTTCCCAATTTTCCGGCCGCGGTTGGCGCGCCGATGGACCTGGTCCCGGTGGATATCGTCGTCAATACGGTACTGACGGCGGCGACAAGGGCTCGCAGCGACGGGGTGGAGGTTTTTCACGCCGCGACGAGCGGCGAGAACCCGTTGTCCAATACGCGGATGTTCAAGTATATCAAAGCGTATTTCGAGGAATTCCCGCTATTAAGCAAGGACGGGACTCGCCCCGAGCTGGTGGATTGGACCTTTCCATCGCTGCAGCAATTCCAGCGGGTCTTTAATTGGAGATACCTCTATCCGTTGGAATTAAAACAACGAATCTACGACCGCCTGCCCGAGCGTTGGGCGCCCGCGAGTAAGAAGCGACGGCTTGCGGCGATCAACGCGCGGCTCAAACGGGTGCAGTATTTCACCGATCTGTTTAGCCCTTATACGACCTTGGATTGCCGCTACGAGGCCGTGCGGATGTTGGCTCTTTACGAGTCGCTGCCGCCGGAAGAGCAGCGGATCTTCAATATGGATGTGCGGCAGATAGATTGGTTCGAGTATTACCAAAAGACCCATCTGCCTGGTCTGCGCCGTCATGAATTGGGCGGAGGAGGCGATCAGGAGCCATTGCGGGCGGCCCCTGGGGAAGAAATGGGTGGCGAGGAAAGCCGTTGGCAGATTGAGGAGGAGATCCGCACCATTCCGGATCTCTTGCGCGCGGTCAGCAGTCGGCATGCGGCCAAGACCGCATTGCAGATAGAACGCCCGTCGGGTTGGAAGCGGGTTAGTTATGGCGAATTGTTGGGTAATGCCGAAACTATGGCACGGTACTGGCAGGCCGAGGGTTTGTCGAGCGGGGACAGGGTTTTATTGTGCGGGGAAAATAGTCCGGAGTGGGTTGTCGCCTATATGGCCGCGAGCCTTCTCGGCCTAGTGGTAGTACCGGTCGATCCGCAGACCCGCGAGGTGGATATCTGGGCTTTGTGCGATTTTGTCGAAGCTCGCGCGCTTATCGTTACAGAGAAACGCTTCTCTCAGCTGTCCCCTGAGGGCGTGATCGCTCACAAGCAGCTGTCCTTTAATAGTATTGACCGCGAGGGCATGCCCTTTGGCGGTAAGGAGTCTACTAGCTCGGCGGTCGGGAGAGGAAGCTGGCAGACTGCACGGGTCGAGCCCGATGATTTGGCCTCGATAATTTTCACCTCTGCTATTGAACCGCGCGGGGTAGAACTGAGTCACGGCAACTTTGTTGCGAATCTATTGGTCTTGGCCGAAGTGCAGGGCCTTTATGAGCAAGACCGCGTGCTTTCGACGCTGCCGTTACACCACGCACTCGAATTTACGGGTGGCTTGTTGTTGCCGCTTTTGGGCGGGGCGACGATTACCTACTTAGAAGCCCTCAATAGTCGCGAGATTCTGCGGATTATGCGAGACACGGGTACTACGGCCCTGTTGACTGTGCCGCGCCTGTTGCGGATCGTGGCGGATCGTATCACGCGTTTGCGGGCGCCGGAGGAGCGAGAACCGGCGCTGGCCAGATTGCGTTTGCTCGTTAGTGGCGGTGCGGCGCTGACGGAGGAATTGCGCCTCACTTATGAACGACTGGGGGTGGCGGTATATCAGGGCTATGGGTTAAGCGAGGCCGCGCCGGTCGTTGCGGTCAACGCACCGGGGCAGTGCAAGGCGTTGTCGGTGGGGCAAGTGTTGCCTGGGCAGGAGGTGCGGGTCGCCGACCCCGACAAACTTGGTGTCGGCGAGATTATGGTGCGGGGTGCGAATGTAACGCGG
>DQLG01000432.1 GCA_015660315.1 Candidatus Latescibacterota bacterium | reverse complement strand
GCGCGTTGGTCTCGCGGATCAACGAACAGGGTGTCACCGCTGACATCGAGCGCTTTGCCGCGTTTGGTTCGCGGGTGCCGGGGTATCCCGGCGAGCTGCAGGCCTACGAATACGTGCGTCAGCGCTTTGAGGAATTGGGGTTGGAGGATATTGAGAGCGAGGCCTTTGAAGTGGCGGTGCCGATGGATCGCGGCGCCGAGTTGCTGATTGAGGGGGGCGGGCGCAAGCAACTCTACAGTTTGTGGCCGAATGGGGTGCGGACTTCGTCGTTACCAGAGGGTGGTGTCGACGGCCCGCTTATTTACGGCGGCAAGGGCGAACTGAAGGAGCTGGATGGGCAAGTGGTGGAGGGCGGTGTGGTATTGCTCGATTTTGCCGGCGGACAAAACTATCTCAACCCCGCTTCACTGGGGGCCAAAGCCATTGTCTTTTATGACAATGGCGGCGTCAACCGCGAGCAGGCGGCGGATAAGTTTCTCAAGGTGTCGGTCGATATTCCGCGATTTTGGATCGAGCGAGAGGATGCCTTGGCCCTGATCGCTGAAGTTGAGGCGGGGCCGGTCGACGTGCACTTGAATGCGCGCATGGATTGGCAAGGCGTCGAGACGCGCAACCTCTACGGTTGGCTGCCGGGTTCAGCGGAGATGCTGCCGGAAAAAAGCCGCGAGAATCTGCAGGCGTGGAAGGACCAGGTCATCGTGATCCAGGCCTATTACGACGCGATTTCAGTGGTGCCGGCATTGGCGCCTGGTGCGGAAAATGCGGCGGGCATTGTCGCGATGTTGCAATTGATCGAGACGCTTAAAGCGCATCGCCCGCATTATTCGATTCTTTTCTTGGCGACCTCTGGGCATTTCGAGGGCCTGTCAGGCATCAACGATTTTCTTTACCGCCACAGCCGCCGCAGCGATTATTTTCGCGAGCGCATGGCCGAGGATCAGCGCATCGATTTCGATCTGATGCTGTCATTGGATCTGTCGAGCCACGCCGACCGCACGGCCAGTTTCGGCATGGGCACCTTCTACAACCACAAATGGACGACCGACAATTACGTCAAATACATGTTGACGCCCTATTCCAAGCGGCTGAGCTTGGCCATCGAGGAGATCTTCGCCGATACCACGCGCCACTACGAGGGCATCGCCCCGCCGAAGCGCACCTGGAAAAACTACATGCCGATCCCGCTGGCTTTTGCCAGCGAGGCGGCCGCCTTTGTCGGACAAAAGGCTTTGGCGCTAGCTACAGCCAACGACGCGCGTGAGCGCATCGACACGCCGCTTGATTTACCCGAGTCGATGAACATGGCCAACCTCACCCGGCAGATCGAGACGCTCGCGGCGATGCTGGCCTGGTCGGGCCGCGACGCCGAGTTGCTCAAGCCGAGCAAGCTGGAACTGGAGGACTACGGCCACAGCTTGGGCGGAGCGATCTATTGGTTCGACCGCGATATCAATTTCGCGGTACCGAAAAAACCGGTGTCGCAGGCGTTGGTGACCTATCAGCAGTTGGGGCCGAACTCCGTCGGCGGGGTCCGTACCTTGATCGCGCAGTCGGCCGACGACGAGGGCAAATTTCGTTTCGACATCATGCGCAATAAGCTCGACAATACGATCAAGGCCTACCAGCTCGACGAATGGGGTGAAATCACCTCGGCGCCCGATATGGGCCAGGAGGGCAACGAGACCTATCCGATGCTGCACGCGTGGGGCTGGTGGGAAAACGAGATGTTACAGGTGCTGTTCGAGTGCCGGGCGTTGAGTCTTTTTGAGACGGTGGATTCGCGCTACTTGTCGGTGTTGGACCACATGACGGTGCTCGACGAGCGCGACGGGGTGCCGCAGTCGTGGGGCGCGGATTTTGTCGAGAATCAGGGTAACGAGGAGGGCAAGGTCACGCTGGCATCGGTGGTTTACGCGCAGCCAGGTACCAGAGTCAAAGCGCTGATGAGCACCAGTCTTTTTGGTGTGCGCTATTTGCTCAGTGGCGCGCCGGCCGAATGGGTCGCCGACCCGGTTAGCCCGGAAGAGGTCGACGAGCAGGTGCTGAAGCGGGCCTTGGGGCAGGGGTACCCGATTGATCAAGGTGTAGTATTGCGGCCCGGTTATGCGGCGGCCCGGGACATGTGGGTTTTAGACGATGTGCGTATCAAACAATTGGCCCGTTACGGGGTGCGCAACGACAAGTTCATGCGGTTGCATGAGGACGCGCGCGAGGAGTTGATCGCGGCGGAAGAGCACTTGCAGGCGCGCCGCTACAGCCAGTACAAGCAGGCCACGCGCAAAGCCTGGGGCCTTGAAGGACGCGGTTATCCCGATATCAAGTCGACGGCCGACGACACGGTCTACGGGGTGATCTTCTATTTTGCGTTGTTGCTGCCCTTCTCGTTTTGCTGCGAACGACTGTTCTTCGGCTTTGCCGATATTCGGCGCCAGGTCGGCGGCGCGGCCTTCTTCTTTCTGGCCATTTTTATGGTGATGCGTTTTATCCACCCGGCCTTCAAGTTGAGCACCTCGCCCTACATCATCTTCTTGTCCTTTGTGATCTTCGCGATTGGCGCGACGGCGTTGGGCATGATCCTGGGCCGTTTTACCCGGGCGGTGGCGCTGCGCAAACGCGCGGCCTCCGGTGTGCACGAGGCGGATATCGGCCGATTGAGCGCCACGGCGGCGGCGGTGTCGTTGGGCATCTCCAATTTGCGCAAACGAAAACTGCGCACGGTGCTCACCGTCACCACCATCACGTTGTTGACCTTTACCGCGCAGGCCTTCACTTCTGTGCAGAGCTATCTCAAATTCTATCAGATTCCGCGC
>DQLG01000309.1 GCA_015660315.1 Candidatus Latescibacterota bacterium | reverse complement strand
TAGTGCGCCGGAGGAAATTACACCTAGGGGATCTAATGCGAATTCTGCGCAGAGGCGGGTGGTCTCGGGGGCGACGAATAGCGCATCATGGTCGATTTCGATTCCCACATTTGAAGCGGTCGCCAATTCGTAGAGCCCTGTGGCGACGCCGCCCTCGGTGGGGTCGTGCATTGCAGTGACCCGGCCGGCGCCGGTGGCAATATTGGCGTCTTGCACGACGCTGATGCCCGGGGTGTGGAGAAATGCGGCGCAAGTAGTGAGGGTTTCGCTGTCATAACCTCTCGCGAGTAACTCGCCGCGTTTCTCCTGGGCGATAATGGCGGTGGCTTCGATGCCAATGCCCTTGGTTAAAATAAGCGCGTGGCCGGGTTCAAGACCGGATGAGCGGACGAGTTTGTCGCGGGTAGTTTCGCCGAACATCTGCCCGATAACCAAGGCGCGGTCGATGCCGTGGGTTATCTCGCTGTGCCCGCCGCAGACGACTATATCGAGGCTAGTGGCTGCTTCGTAGATGGAGCGAAATATCGATTCGGTCAGTGCGGGAGTCGCTTGTCCAGCAGGTAGCAATATAGTGCTGAGGAAGAAGCGGGGGACCGCGCCCATTGCAGCGATATCGTTGGCGTTTACATGGACCGCGTACCAGCCGATCTGGTCGGTGGCGAAAGTGATCGGATCCGTTTTGGCGACGAGCAGGCGGTCGCCGAATTCGATCACCGCGGCGTCTTCGCCCAGTGTTGGGGGCACCAATAGGTGTTCGTGGTGGTGGGTGTAGGCAGCGAGCAGGCGGCGCAACTCGGCGTGCGGCAGTTTGCCGGCGGGATAGGTGCTCATTGCTCGGCGTAGAAGGCGCAAATGGCCTGGACCAGTGCGGGTATACTGCTTTCTGTCGGTTGCACGCTAACACGGAGACCGAGTTGGTGCGCGGCGGCGGCAGTAGTTGGGCCGATGCAGGCGATAGCGGCGCGGGCGAAGATAGCTGTCGTGCGCTCTGGGCCGAAAATCTGGTGAAAATTATGCACGCTCGAAGGGCTGGCGAAGATGGCGAGGTCGAGGCTATCGTCTGTTAAGACCGCAGGGATGGTGATAGCGGTTGGAGGGTGGTTTGTATAAGTAGATATATGCCTGACGTGGGCACCGCGTGCGGTGAGTGCCTCGACTAGCTGGGTGCGGCCAATTGAAGAGGCTGGGAATAGGACTTCGCAGTCGGCGAGGTCGATATGGGCGAAGGCTTGTTCAAGACCTTCTTGCGATTGTAACTCGGGGACCAGGTCTGGCACGAGGCCGCGTTCGCGTAGGGCGGTGGCGGTGGCTAGGCCGACGGCGGCAATGCGTGTTTGCGCGAACGCGCGGGCATCGCGCCCGCGTTGAAAGAGTCGGTCGCAGAAGAAGGTGACGCTATTGGGGCTGGTAAAGATCGCCCAGGCGACGCGCTCGAGCTCGTCTTGCGCTGCGTCTATTGGTGCCCAGTCGTCGGGCGGTCCGATGTCGAGCAGGGGTAGTGTTGAGACGGCAGCCCCTTCGGCTTCGAGACGTTGTTGCAGGGGGCCGGCCTGTTCGCGACTGCGGGTGACGAGCAGTCGGCGGCCGAAGAGTGGTTTGCTCTCGTACCAGTTCAGGGCTTGGCGCAGCGATACGACCTTGCCGATGACGATAAGGGCGGGTGAACGGATGCCTTTATCGTCGGCTGCAGCCGGTAGCTGTTCGAGGTCGGTGGCGATGGTGCGTTGATCGGGCCAGGTGCCCCATTCGATGATGGCGGCCGGGGTTGAGGCGGCGCGGCCCTGTTCGATTAGGGCTTGGCAGATGTCTTTGAGTTTGCGAGCGGCCATGAAAATGACCAAGGTGCCATCGAAGGCGGCGAGCTGGGGCCAGTTGATGGCGGTTTCTGGTTTGTTAGGATCCTCGTTGCCGGTGACCAACATCGTCGCCGAGGCGATGCCGCGGTGGGTCAGGGGGATGCCGGCATAGGCCGGCACGCCGGCGGCGGCGGAAACACCGGAAACGATCTCAAAGGGGACATTGGCTTCGTGCAAATGCAGGGCTTCTTCGCCGCCGCGCCCAAAAATAAAGGGATCACCGCCTTTTAGACGGACGACGATTTGGCCTTTTTGCGCGCGGTCGATGAGCAGGGCGTGGATCTCATCTTGGGTCGCGCTTTTACGGCCACCGCGTTTGCCGACATCGATTTGCTCGCAGGTCTCGGGCACCATATCGAGCAAGCGGTGATCGAGTAGATCGTCGTAGAGGACTACGTTAGCCTCCTGCAAGTAGCGCAGGCCCTTGAGGGTCAATAAGCCAGGGTCTCCTGGCCCTGCGCCGACGATATAGACGGTGCCGGGGGTGGCGTGCTCAGCGTTCATCATTCCGCGTGTAAGAGGGCATCGGCGCCCTGTTCACGCAATGCGGCAGCCACGGTTTCGCCGAGTGGCTGGGCATCGGTTAGGGGCGCGCTGTGTCGTGCGCGCAGCATTTCGGTGCCATCCGGGCGGCCCACCAGACCGTCTAAGGTCAATTGGTCTTCTTCGAGCCGGGCCCAGGCGCCGACAGGGGCGTGGCAACCGGCGCGCAGTGTCTGCAATAATTGGCGTTCGGCTTGCACAGCGGCTTGCGTTGGCGCGTGGTTGAGAGCGCTGACATAAGGCGTCAAAGCATTGTCTGCGCGCATCTGCAGGCCCAATGCACCCTGGCCGGGTGCGGGTAGAACCTGGTCCAAGGACAGATGAACGCCGATGCGTTGTTGCCAGCCGAGGCGGTTGAGGCCGGCTACCGCGAGCACGACGGCGTCGCATTCGCCGCGCATTGCTTTGTCGATGCGCGTGTCGAGGTTGCCGCGGATATCGAGAATTTCGAGATCGGGCCGAAGAGCCTGCAGTTGGGCGCGACGGCGCAGGCTACCGGTGCCTAGGCGTGCGCCATTCGGTAAGTCTGCCAATGAAGAAAGATCGGGACCGATTAGCGCGTCACGCACGTCTTCGCGCTCGGGAGTGGCGACCAAGGCGAGTTCCGGATGCATCTGGGTCGGTAGGTCCTTGAGACTGTGGATGGCGAGGTCGATTTGGCCTTCGAGTAGCGCGCGTTCGAGCTCTTTGGTAAAGACGCCGGCACCACCGAAGTTGCGTAGGGAGCCTGTGGCTTTGTCGCCGGTGGTGCGTATTTCCAATACCTCGATTTCGAGGCTGTTATTGTGTGCCTGCAAGCGGTCGCGGACCCAATGGGTTTGTGTGAGGGCGAGTTTGCTTCCACGGCTGCCGATGACGAGTTTCACGCGGGTCATTTCTGTTGTGGGGTTTCATTTTAACTCGTTTGAATATAGGGAAAGCACGGTGAGGAGCAACCGCGCGAATCAAATGCTGACAAGGCTCGTTTGGCCTATCGATCAGAGGGTGTTTTATGTGGCTTAAGTGGCGGTTGCAAGGGTGTGTTCTGCTCTTTCTGGTTGCACATCTTCTACTGGGTTGGGTGTCTATTCCTTCGTTGTGGTGGATGAATCCAATGGCGTATGCACCGCGGTATTACGCCGTGGTGTTTTTGCTCGGGACTATGCTCTTGTCCGGGTTTTACTTTCGACCGGCAACGGCGAAAGTTTTGTTGCGTTCAATGCCGGATCCATGGAGACCGGGCGGTTGGGGTTGGGGCGTGCGTTTGTGCGTGAGCGGGATGGCGTTGACTTTTTTATAGCTTGGCGTTCCGAAATGCATCTGCTCGGCGATGGTTATCTGATGGTGCGCGAATTGGCGCTGCTTGTCGATCGCACGGGCAACGAACCGTTGGCGCTGTGGTTGGTGAAGCAGCTTTACATCTCGGCTGCGAATTTTGACGCCGAGACCGTATATCGGCTCTGTAGCTACGGGGCCGGTGTTTTCTATGTGGTGCTGCGCCTAGAGATTGTGCGGGGCCGTTGGCTCGTTTGTGGGGCTTGTGCGCAGCACCACCTTTGCTTGGCTCGGGGTTAGCGTGGGATGCCCCGCGGGGCTTGCGCGCAAGGAGCGTTGTCCAAGCACGGTCGGGCCTATCGCTGGGAGACGTTGGCCGCTTATTATCGCGGTGCTGGATGTGCAGCCAGATTATACGGCGGCGCGTTTGCGCTTGCTGAAGATCGAAGATAGAATCGCCGAATAAAAGCGGGACGGTGCCCCAAGGGCGCCGTCCCACTTTTATTTTTTCTGTCGTCGAGACTCGGGGTTTAGGCCAAGGCCTTCGTCGTCGTCTTGATGATCACGGCGGCGACCTTGTAGGGATCCGCATTGGACGCCGGTCGCCGATCTTCCAATCGTCCCTTCCAACCGTCGTCGATTGTGCCGATCGGAATGCGAATTGAAGCGCCGCGGTCCAATTCGCCGTAGCTGAACTTGTCGATTGCCTGGGTCTCGTGCAGCCCGGTTAATCGCTGGTCGTTTTCGGCACCGTATACGGCGATATGTTCCTGAATATGCTTACCGAATTCCTCGCAGATCTGGGTGAAGGTCTGCTTGTTGCCCGCGGTGCGCATCGCGCCATTGGAAAAGTTAGCGTGCATGCCGGAGCCGTTCCAATCGCCCTTGATCGGCTTGGGGTGCCAGTCGATCACCAGCCCGTATTTCTCCGCGGTGCGCTCCAATAGATAGCGCCCCACCCAGATCTCGTCGCCCGAACGCCCGGCGCCCTTGGCGAAGATCTGAAACTCCCACTGACCCATCATTACCTCGGCGTTGATGCCCTCGACATTGAGGCCAGCCGCCAGGCACAGATGCAAGTGCTCGTCGACCAATTCGCGGCCATAGGCATTTTGTGTGCCGACCGAGGTGTAATAGGGGCCTTGCGGGGCGGGAAAACCCTCCTTGGGAAAACCCAGCGGGCGCCCCGTCTCCGGATCGATAATGGTGTATTCCTGCTCAAAGCCGAACCAGAAATCGTCGTTGTCGTCGTCAATGGTCGCCCGGCCATTGCTGGCGTGGGGGGTGGCGTCAGCGCTGAGGACTTCGGCCATGACCAGCCAGCCGTCGCCGCCGAAGCGGTCGGGGTCGGGGAAGACGGCGACGGGCTTGAGCAGACAGTCTGAAGCGCTGCCATCGGCTTGTTCGGTTGACGAGCCGTCGAACGACCAGATCGGTGCGGCGGCGAGATCACCGGAGAAATCGTCGACGATCCTGGTTTTACTACGCAAGCTCTGGGTCGGCTCGTAGCCGTCGAGCCAGATGTATTCTAATTTCGATTTAGGCATAGCTGATGCAACCTTTCTAATG
>DQLG01000581.1 GCA_015660315.1 Candidatus Latescibacterota bacterium | reverse complement strand
GTCGGTGACATTGAGGGCGAGGATAGTGCCTGCGGCCGCGTCGGCGGCGTTGCCGCCCTGGTCCAGAATGCTGATGCCCGCTGCGACGGCTGCGGCACCTCCTGCGGCGACAACGCCGGTTTTGCTTTCGGCCTGCCAGCCGATTTCGTCAAAATTTGCCATGGTTAGGGCTCCTGGTCGAAGAAGGGATGCAGGGCGAGCAGTGCAATATCGCTCCGTTGTAGCAGTTTGTCGAGAAAACAGTGTTTTGTGCCAGGCGCCGAAGGGGATGAGGATGCGCTGGCCGGGGCGCGCGTCGAGGGCGGCGCTGATTAGCGCGTAGTGGGTGGTGTTGATGTTGGTCCAGCCGCCGTATCGGATTAACCCTGCTGGGCGAGCCAGCGTTTGGGGTAGTCGGTAAGCACGGCGTCGACGCCGGTCGGGGGGATTGAGTCAAAAGCGCGTTTGTCGTAGTTGGCGTCGAGGTGCATGGCGTGGACTTCAATGCCGAGCTCGTGGGCCATATCGACAAAAAGCGCGTCGATGATTCGCCAATCCAATTGTATTATGCTGCAATCGAGGCTGTGGGTCTTTTCGAGGAATGCCGGCGTATTGCGCGGATGGGGGCCAAGGTGGCAACCGCTGAGTTTTGGTTGTAGACTGCGGGCTTGTTGCCAGGTGGGCCCGTTGGTTGCGAGATAGGCGTGGTCGAGCATGGCGTGTTGGGTGATTTCGGTGACGACGGCGGGGACTAGTCTTTTATCGTCTATGGCTTTGAGGTGGACATTTATGCGCAGCGATTCGCCGAGGGCTTGGAATATATCGCCCAGGGTGGGCACGCATTCACCGCAACCGGTGTCGAGTTGTTGCAATTCTTTTAAGGTCAACTCGGCGACGGAGCCCACGCTATTTGTGGTGCGGTCGACATGGTCATCGTGTAGCACGACGGGATGACCGTCGTGGGTCAGATGAACGTCGAGTTCGATGCCCTGGGCGCCGATTCGGGCGGCAGCGCGAAAGGCGCCCAGGGTGTTTTCGGGGTATTCGGCGAAATGGCCCCGATGGGCAAAAACCTGCAATAGAATACCTGATTATTCCGTCAGTCGCCCGAGCGCCTCGCGCGGTCCGACCAAAATCATCCGGCTCCAAGTGATATCGTCGTCGCCATTGCCGTAGATCATAAAGTGGCCGCCGTAGGTACCGCCGTCAGGGTCGGTGTGCACTATCTCCATGCTGTATTCGTCGCCGACGTGTGGTGCTTTCCAGCGCGGGTCGCTTGTGCCGAAGGTCGAGGCCAGGTCGACGCGCGCTTCGAGAATAAAATCTCCCTTGCTTTTACCCCAAGGATTCATCTTTACGCTATAGTCGACGGAGGGCGCGGGGATCGGCTCCTCGATATAATTCTGCTTGGGCGCGCCGTGGCGCCACCAGGCATTTTTCGGTATGTGTTCGGGGCTGGCGGTAAAGCAGAAGGCGTTGTCGCCTTGGCCGAATTGCTCGTTGGCGGCGTCGCGCGGACCTTCCATAAACCAGCAGATCGCATCTTTGAAATACCAGCGGCTGTCGTACAACACATGCCCGTCGAAATCTTCGGCCGACACCGGGTCTTCGAGGTCGTTGACATTGTCGTGGACCTCGGCGCCGAAGTAGAGATTTTTGTCGTCCCAGGCGATATAGTAGCGGGCGCTCAAGTCTTCGGAGAGGTGCGGCTCGTCGCCGTGGTCGGTGAGGCGATTGCGGGCGCCGCGGTCGAGCGTATAAAAAGAAGATTCGGCGATGCGGCGCATATCCCACAGGCCGTCGTTATGCGCGAGGTCCTTCCATTCAGAAAGGTCGCCGTCAATTTTTGGCGCTTCTTCTAAGAAGGGGACATTGAGATTGATGTCGGCGTAGAGGCCGATGGGGAGTAGTAGTAGGATGGTGTGCAGTGCTTTGAACATGCTCGGGTCTCCGTGGTTTGGTTATGGGCTATAAGATAAACACAAGCGCCGCGTTTTTCAGCGATAATTTTCGCCGCGGTCTGCGGGTGCGAAATCTAATATCTGGTGGGCGTGTTCGAGGTCGCGATAGCCGTATTTGTTGTCGGAATTAATAAAGAAGGTATCGAAGAGCAGTGTCGGCGGGGCCTCGATAGATTTTTCGATCGACTGCACGGCGTCGCGATGGCTACACCAGACGGCGTATTCGCGCGCTTGCGTTGGGCGGTTTTCGGGGTTTACGCGACCGAAGCGCAGGCAGAGCACTGAGCAGTGGCCGGCGTCGGCGAATGTGCGAGCTAATTCCTCGCCCCAGACTTTACTGGCCGCATAGAGGCCCGTTGGGTGCAAAGGGGACTTGTGCGTGAGCATTGGCCAGGTGTCGTCAATGGCCTCGTAGTCGCCGGCGAGCAGCTCTTTGTAGGGTGTGTATTGGCCATAACCGCCGACGACCGAGCCGCTGCTAGCGAAGATAATGCGGCGCACGCCGGCGTTGAGGGAAGCTTCGAAGATATTTGTCGTGCCCTGGATATTGGCGTGTTGGATGGCTAGGCGATCGTTGCCAATATGCGCGGCTAGGTGGATCACGGTATCAATTTTTTTGAAGGCGGGTTTGATGGCTTCGAGATTGGTGATGTCGGCGCGGTGGCAGGGGATGGTGGTGAGGCGGCGGCGGTTTAGGGCGCTTAGGTTGTAGCGGTCGTGTAGATGGGCGATGGTGGCGGTGCCGATTAGGCCGGTGGCGCCAGTGATGAGGATGTTTTGCATGAGATGGCTCGCTTGTGGTTGATGG
Organism: Candidatus Latescibacterota bacterium; assembly: GCA_015660315.1. Lineage (GTDB taxonomy): Bacteria > Latescibacterota > UBA2968 > UBA8231 > UBA8231. The sequence continues at coordinate 1,615 of DQLG01000581.1, read as the reverse complement.
TCTGGTTTGGGGTATTCCCTGTTGGTCATTCTCGCCCGCCATCCCCTCAGCGCCCATCGGGGAAACCCCAAACCAGACCTAGCGAATGTAGAGTAGGCGCTTGGCACAAATTATTGACGCAGGTCGCTTCCGAAAACCCGAAAACGCACCGATGTGGTTTGACCAATTTCGTATTTTCTTGTTATTATTAAGCACTTTGCGAGAGGAATAAAATGCGTTACAGACGTAATAAAAATTCAATCGATATTCTAAAAGAAAAATCTCCCTTAGCTGGACAACTAACAGACTATGAAATTCTCGAATTAATCGATAGAATGCCGCTGCAGACTTATGCCGAAAATGCAATTATCCTAACGAAAGGTGAGCCAGCTAATTCACTTATGTTTCTCATCAGTGGAGAGGTGAATATCCATCTAAACGAACACCGAATAGCAAAATTAACTCAGGGAGATGTTTTCGGCGAAGCCATGTTTTCCGATCAAGGAATACGGATTGCTGATGCCGTTGCTGTAGAGCCAACAGAAGTTTTATTGTTTGATCTTTCAACGTATGAATCTCTGCTCCGGCAGGATATAAAAGTAGCCCTTAAATGCAAATTAATATTTGAGCAGTTATATAAGCACAATGCAATGGCTAATGAATATTTTTTCACTAAGGATTCTGCGAAATACCTTGCCTTAGTTGCACACAATGAAATGAAAAAAACCCTGGTTCGTTTTGTTCAATCCCATGTGAAGAAAATTAATAAATTCCCACTTGTAGCGACAGGCACCACGGGAGAAATGTTGTATAAAGAAGCAAAAATAGTTCTGACGAAAAAGGTAAAATCTGGGCCTCTGGGGGGAGACCAAGCGATCGGCCAAATGATCTCGACTGACAATATATGTGGCGTCATTTTCTTTCGTGATCCGCTTTCAGCGCATCCCCATCATGCCGATATAGAAGCACTTGGCAGACTCTGCGATGTCTACCAAGTCCCACTTGCTACCAATCCAACAACAGCGGTAGCAGTTTTAAACTATTTAGCTGACACCGAACAATATGAACCGCCGCTTGTTAATAGTTTGCTAGAAAGTTACAGCCAACAACAGGCGCAAGTAGTTCAAGGTGAAAGTAGCCAATCCCAAGATTCTCCATAAATATGCTTTCAATTCTGAAGTGCGTGTTTGATAGTCACGGATTTTCAGTATATAAAAACTCGTTGGCGATACGAAATCCCAACCTTTATGATAGCTTCGCTTTTTCTCGGTCTCGGCGACGAGCGGTAATTCGCCGGGAGCATTCCAATTGTCTGACTTTAGGAGTGCGAGGTTTTTTGGCTTGCCCTTTAATGGACAATGATAGATGATTCTAAATACTGTCCAATTGAGCAGTGGAGACATCACTACAATCAAGAGAGACCGTCCTGACCAGTTGGAGCGACTGCGCCGTATTGTGTATTAGGCCATTCTTTTCGTAAAAAAAACAGAACCCTGCCCGCCAAAACGGCACCCGCCACTGCCGCCGACAGCCAGCCACAGATGGTCCTGCTCATCCTGCTCAATGTCTCGCACTGCGCCCAGCGGCGGTCCATCTTTCTGAGTGTCGGCGTGCCCGTATCTAGCCCGTTGTACCC
>DQLG01000524.1 GCA_015660315.1 Candidatus Latescibacterota bacterium | reverse complement strand
TGCACCTTTTGCGGTGCGTGAAAAAACAAAGGCCAACCGGTATATTTCCTTTGTCAATTCACCCGCCCCACGAAGAGGAGCTTATGAAGGAGTATACTCAGTTGACCCAGCCTCAAAGGTACGAAATATCCGCGTTACACAAAGTCGGCCAGGGTCCCACGCAGATTGCTCGGATTGTTCGGCGTGCAGTGGCGCCGGGGTGAATAGCGCTACGGCATCAATGTGCGGATCGTTCAAGACCTCTTCGAGATGGCTGGCTACCGTATTTACGCCAGATTCCGCTTGCCCTTTTTCAAGTGCTGCCGGATCGCTATCGCAGAGACAGGCCAGTCGGCAATTGGGATGACGGCGCAATCCGTTCATCCAGGTCTTGCCGAACCGCAGACCGACTACGGCGATGTTGAGTTTGTCCATATGGAGAATTAGCTGATTTAGAGTTACTATACCGTTTCGAATGTCATTGGTTGATGCGCAACATGCTATATATCGTACCCATGATCACTCGTTCCGGCATAGGGAATTGAAATGTTTTTATTATACTGGGAGTACCGCCGGTATTCAACCAACTCATAGGCATCGGCTCCGGCTACAAATTGGTGCTTTAGATAGCGCGGTCAGCATTGAATATATGGCGGGTGCTGGGGTTCAATCTACATCCCTTGAAAGGTCAGCGAAAAGGGGTTTGGTCAATCTCTGTAAGTGGAAATTGGCGCATAAGCTTTCGATTCGAGCATGGCAACGCCCACATTGTGAACTATGAGGATTCTCACTAATGGCTATGTATAACCCCCCTCATCCTGGCGAATTTCTCAAGGGGATCTATATTCAGCCTTTTGCATTAAGCGCAAGGAAGGTGGCTGGGAATTTAAAAGTATCTCCTTCCATATTTAATCGCTTGTTGCATTAATCGCTTGTTGAATGGCGAGAGCAATATCTCTCCTGAAATGGCTTTGCGTTTGTCCAAGGTGTTGGGGCGCAGCCCGGAGAGTTGGCTGGCGATACAAGATCAATCTGATTTGTGGCATGCCGAAAAGAGGGTGGATCTGCGGGGGATGAAAAGGTTGGTGTTATCTGCTGCCGGATAGACTGAGCTATCATCGCCAGCGAGGAATGTATTGGCGTCTGTCACTCTGTGTCGAAAATACATTCTTCCCTCCTGCCTATGGTAAAATCCCATCGTTTGTTGAACACGGTGGTGGCGATTTCCTTATATTGTAGCACTTTGTATGACCCCGGTCCAGGAGACGATATATGATGCTATCGCGAATTTTCGCATGCTTGGTGGCGTTTCTTTACGCCACGGCCGACGCGGAAGTCACCCCGTGGAAGATCGGTGGCAGCGGCCTCGATTGGGCCGAGAGCGACTCGCTCACGATCCTTATCGATAAGGCATCGGGGGCGATACAGCCCGTCTATATACGGCCCACCCGCCCAGTGTTTTCCTATCTCAGCAATTGGGGCGACTGGAACCCGCGCGAGCTGGGCTATGTCGACGGCGAGAGGCCGCGGGTCGCCGGCGGCACGCGGCTGATCGACGGCGATAGCACCTCCTATCTGGCGCCGTCTTCGGGCGGCAGCCCCGACGGCCGCACCTTCACCTTCGACTTGGCGGTACCGGTGCCGCTGTTCTCATTCGGGTTCTACACGCCCTCGCAGGGCTATCGCTCGGACGGCCAGGCCCTGCGCGAGGACGTGGTGCCTGCCTACGAGATGTTTATCTCCGAACAGAATGTCATCGACTGGCTGGAGATCGCCGACGTGCGGGAGAATTTTCGCGCCGACGTGCGGCACCTCTTCCCACGCCAGTACGTGCGCTACGCTCGCTATGTCCGCCGGCTGTCCCAGCTCGAGGCTGCGCAGATCGCGGCGCTGAGCATTTCGTCACAGGAGACCTTCGCCAAGGGCCAAGCGCACAAGGGTACGATCGGCGATTTCGAGCTCTACGGCGAGGGCGTGCCCCAGCGGGCGGTCTACAAGACGCTGATCTTCGACTTGGGGCAGCCGGTTAATTTCGGGCGACTGTTCTGGTCCGCGACGCCGCTCAGGATGGCGGACGGCGTACCGGTAGCGGCGTCCGAGGCCTCGGGCGCGGTGCAGGTCGAGGCGCGCGCCGGTACCGACGCCGGGCCCGATATCTACTATGAATTTACCGATATGGGCACCCGGGTCGTCGTCGACCAGATCCACTATCAGGAGGTGCTCAAGAACCGGAGTGGGTCGATCACCAACGCCGACGGCCTGGGCGGGACGGTGACGGTGACTTCGCGGTCCAAGCCCGGACTGCGCGCGGGCATCGAGTACGACCGGGATAACTGGAACTTCTGGTCGGTACCGGCCTTCGACTCGGGGCAGTCCATTGGGCTCCGGTCCGGGCAGTTTTTGCAGTTGAAGATCCTGCTGCACAGCGCGGATTTCGACGCCTATATGCGGCTCGACTCGCTGTGGATCGAGACCTCGCCGGTATTGGCCACCCGCGTCAACGGCGAGGTCGCCCGCCTGGACGACCCAATTCCGCTGCGCGGCGTCGCCGAGGTCGAGATGGGCGAGATGACGGACTTCGTCTGCGATTTCGCGGCGCAATTCGGAGCGGGAGGCGCCGGTTTCGACGCATTCAGGATCCGCACCAGCGGCACGCCGATGTTCAAGGGTCTGGAGATGGGCGAACCGCTGCAGGCGGTGGAGCCGGCTGCGGTGGTCGAGGACGCGGGCGAGCTGGTGGTGCGGCTGCCGCGGCGGATAGCGGCCACAAGTAACGATCCGATCCGCGTGGTCTTCGCGGCGGAGGTCTACGATTTCGCCTGGACCTTCGACAGCGAGGTCTTCGACAGCGGGGACGAAAGCCTGCCGCAGCCGGTGCAGAGCGCCGACGTGGGTGAGGCCATCGCCACCAACACGCTGCGAGTCCTGGCCGTGACCGCCCGGGTCGAGAAGATCCGCGACTTGCGGCTATCGACCGGCGTGGTCACGCCCAATGGCGATGGGGTTAACGACCTTCTCGATATCGAATACACCCTGTTCGGGCTGCCGGACGCGGTGGCCGCCCGGCTCGAGGTCTACGCGCTCGACGGCCGCCAGGTCGCGGCGCGGGCCGTGGGCTGGCAGCAGTCGGGGCTGCAGCGCGTCGAGTGGGACGGCCGCGACGAGAGCGGTGGGCTATTGCCGCCGGGGCTCTATCTGCTGGGCCTAGAAATCGAGGGCGAGGTCGCGGCGCTCAAACAAATGGTGCCGGTGGGGGTGGCCTACTGAATATGAGAGAAAACCCGAAGCTGTCGACCGCGATGAGCGGATAGGCGCCGGACAGCGCGGCGCCCTGGATGGCGTTGAGTTCGAGGCCCCCGGTGCCGATGACCACCACGCTGCTGCCGAGTTCGACCTTGGCGGTATTGACCACGGCGCCGAGTCTGGTGATGACCCCGCAAGCCAGCAGTGTCGCTGGTATGCCCCCCATTTTACCACCATTCATTTTGAGAGCTGGGCTCTATTTTTGCGGCGAATAAGCATGTGTTTTCGCAAAGGCGTTCGGGGTTAAATAACCTAACGCGCTGTGAGGATGTTCCTCGTTATATTGCTGCTGCCATGTCCTGGTTTTCCTTCGTGCCTCCTCGATCGATTCAAACCAATGGGCATTGAGGCATTCCTGCCGTAAGCGGGTATTAAACGATTCGATGTGCGCGTTATCCGTTGGGGTAGCCGGTCTCGAAAAGACCAATTGGACTTCATTCCAATACGCCCATTGGTCCAGTGCGACCGAGGTAAATTCGGGAGCATTATCGACTCTAATTTTCTTTGGTGCAGATCGCTCTGGGCCACG
>DQLG01000692.1 GCA_015660315.1 Candidatus Latescibacterota bacterium | reverse complement strand
CTCGATCCGCACCTCGCCGGAGCCGGGTGCCTGTATCTTGCATTCGCCGACTCTAACTTCGCGGTCGCCGCCATAATACGCTGCCTTCACTATCGTTCTCCTTATTCGTCAGATTAAGCTGTTATAAATATCATAATCAGAAAGATAACCACCCATTGTTACGAACACATCGAAACGCACTTCGATCTTTTAGAATCGCATGGTCTCTAACCGCTCTCTGTTTTACGAACCGGACTGAGCGTATAGCAAAGCTATTCAGCTATAAACAAATACGTCGGTAGTGAACTCAACGTATGTGTCTTGACCATGCCGTCTAAAAGGCTAATTAGAGAATTCAGCAAATGCTTGAATTTGACTGGAATATGATCCCAAACAATAAACCCAGACCGCATAAATTCCAGCGTCCCCTCTGCCTCCCATTGAGCATCGTGCATCCACATGTTAGCCAGAGGGATGACCGTAGCCGAATCAAGACTGAGCCGGACCGAGCCATCGCCGGGGTTCGTCGAGCATGTATTTGCCCAACACCTCCTCGAGCCCGGCAACATTTGCGATGGCCAGGTCTATCGTCTCGCGCGCTAGGCCGATGAGATCCTCAAGGCTCTGCTGCAACGGTGGCTCAAAAGCACGGCCAATCCGCCCGTAACACTCATCGGGCGTGATGGCGAAACGCTCAAGCCGATTCGCGTAGCGCTTGGGCGTCTCCTGCCAGCCAAAGAGGCCATTCACAGCAAATAGCACCTTCAGCACGTTGTGGGCTATGATAGTAGCCGAGCGGAAATAGTCGACGACATCCTCTCTGACCGCGAGCACCTTTGCATAGCGAATCTGTTGCCACATCTCCGCCGTGGCATACTCGATCATCGCCCGCTTGAGTTCATCTGGATAGTCGTTCAACCGCTGTCGCCATTGCTCAATGAGCGCCTCGCCATACAGCGGTCGCCCCTGTTGAATCGTGCCTAGCATGTCAAAATTGGCGCGTTTTACCCGATGCTCTAGCAATGCTTGTCGCATACTCAACTCTACCGTTTCGAGCGAGTCGTTCTCAAGCTCGACGAGATACGCGCTGTTCTTCTGCTGGCCCCTGTCGTCCAGCCAGTAGCCCGACGTCCCCTCCGTGATCGAGACAATCGCCGGCAGCACAAAGGGAGCATAGCCCTCGGCCGGTACTCCCTTTTCAAACTCTCCCAGGCCATAGAAAGACAGACCCCCAGCGCGATCGAGCACCCGCTGCTGCTGTTCGACCGACGGTAGTTTTGCCCAGAACACGTGCATATGGGTTTCGCTATAGTCATCGGCCATCTCGTCGGCCACCGCACCAGTGACTACGACCACCTCAACTTCAGCCTCAGCGGCAAACGCTTCGGTTATTGCTCGCGCATTCTCCAGCCGCCATTGACTAGCGTGATTCAAAGTTTATTCCCTATCTGATAGTGCTGCGCTCTCTATATTGCGAACAAGCTCAGCGAAAAGCTCGCCGCCCTCGTGTCACTAATAAGGATGTATTAAGGACAACGAAAACATCTAAATGAGGTGTAATTTTCCGAGGCGGTATGGCGGGTATACTTGCATATCGATGTATCCGCACCTCATGCTGCCTCAGACTTAGCTGGCATAATAAGCGCATCGGCCGAGCTTTAGATTCGCCGCAAATCCTGTCCGTCTGACACCCAAACATTTTACCCTCATCAAAGCCCCAAACGCTGATACTGATCCTCCGGCGCCTCGCACTCTTGCATCAAGCCGCGCAACAAACCCTTCATCCGCTCCTCCTGCCCCGCATCGTCCAGCGCTGCTGCCTGCCACGGATCCGCCTCCAGGTCAAAAAGCAAATTCCCATACTCGTGCTGCTTGCTCCACGCGCGGCCGTTGGTCTTCATCAATCGGCACCCCTTGCTAAAGCCGAAAGGCTGCGCCAACTCCATATCGGCGAACTCCTCCACATCGAATAGATCGCGCATATGCGTCGGCATCAGCGTATAGTCGCATAGAGGCTGGTTATCCGGCGTGGCCGGTGCGCGCATATACACATAGCGCCCATCGGTGACATTGACCTGCCCACCGTGATTGCCAAACATCGCCGCCTCGCGTACCGGCGTATCGCCAGCGCACACCCCCGCCAGACTTTTGCCCAGCATATCACTCGTCGGCTCCAGCCCAAAGAAGTCCAACATCGTCGGCCCCAGATCAATCGACGGCTGCACCAGGCTCTGACGCCGCTCGCCCGCTTTGCCACAGCGCGGGTCCCAGACGAAAAATGGCGTATTCGAAAGTTCGCGATACCAAGGCATCTGTATCTTGGCCCATAGATCGTGCTCGCCGAGTAGGAAGCCATGGTCGGTCCATACGATCAGCATCGTATCGTCCCACATATTGCCACGGTCCATCTCGTCGAGAATATCGCCCAAGCGCGCGTCGCACATGCTCAATAGCGAGGCATAATGCCCACGACACTGCTCGACCAACTCCCGCTCCTCCGTTACCTCGCCGTATTTCGGCCAATCGAGCAAGGGCGCCGAACGATCCTTAAGCAATTGCGGATATAAGTCCTGATATTGACGCTGGGTAAAAAACGGCTCGTGCGGATCAAAGGTCTCCAACTGCAAAAACCAGTTATCCTCGGCCTGGTTGCGGCGAATAAAATCGAGCCCGGCCTTAAAGGTCTTCGTCTGCGGTTGGTCCTCTTCGCGCTGCATATACTGCCGGTTAATGCGGTCCTGGCGGTGCCAAGGGCTGTCCAGCGCATTGCTGCCGCGCGCGTCGACGGCCGGTGGGTCGGCCACCTGGCCGATACAGGGGTCACCCTCCTGCCCGCGAAAAAACTCCCAGGTCGCATACTGGCCGTGGTAGGTAGAGCCACCTGCTTCAAAATAGTGATAGTGATCCGTGATAAGATGCGAGGAAACACCCGCCTCCTTCAACATCCGCGGCATCGAATCGTCAAAGGGCTCCAATGGCCCCCAGGACCGGTGCAGAAAATTGGGCCGGCCGGTGTGTAAATCGCGACGGGCCGGCATACAGGGCATAGAGCAGACATAACTGGTATCGAAGGTCAGCGTCTTTTCCGCCAGCCGTTGAAAATTTGGCGCGTGCGTCCAGTCGCAGCCGTAGGGTGGCAGCATATGCCTGTTGAGCGAGTCAAACATCACCATTATAGCTTTCATGCATTCACCTCGTTTAATATTCGCAATACAGCAATATTCATACGTTGACCTCATCTAATAATTGCACCGCGCGCTGGCCACGCTCAGATTCAGAGTCGCGCCGGGCGATACGCCGCAATTGCAACAACGCCCGCTCGTCGCCGCCGCGCGCCAGGTCTAATGCTTCGGCGAAACCCTTATCCCCCCACTGGGTCGACATCGGCACGACCTCTAAACCCAGGTCTTTCCAATAGTATTGCAACTCCTCATCCTCCCAGCCCGTATAACATTGCTCCCAAGTAAACCCGCTGATCCCCTGCAAGTGCGGTTGCAACATATGTTGCGCAATCGGCCGATCCCTGGCCTGATAGCGATTGTCCAGCGAAACCCTTAGCCGATCCTCGGTGTAATTGGGCAAGGCTTGGTGCACTGTCAAGCTCGGAAAGATCAACGCGTCCCCCGCCTCGTAATTCGTGCTCAACCAGGTCCCTGCCAAATCTTCCTCATCGACCGCCAATCCCCCAGCCCCCAATGAAAAATGATGCTCGCGCACCTGGCCGATCTTGTGCGAACCCGGCAACACCGCCAAGCCGCCCAATTCAATCGGGCAATCCCCCACTGACCCCCATAGCGTATAGGTCTCGATGCTGCCCTGGAAATGCACGAAGTCTTGGTGCATCGGCGTGGTATGCGCTGTATACTGCGGAAACCACAACCGCGCGATCTTCTGCGGGTGCGGCAACACCTCTCCCCCGATCACCTGCTCCATAACGCGCAATACCTCCGACCAATGCCCCGAGCGGTGAAAATCCTGCAAGGCATATATCTGGTGGTAGACATCCGAATACGCGGTATCCCCCTCCGTACACTGTGCGTCAATACGCGCGATCCCGTCCATCGGATCCGTCCCCTCCACCAACCAACCACCCTGCATCAACAACTCCATAATCTGCCGCCGTAACGCCATTAACTTATCCCGCTCCATAACCCCCTTCAAGAACACATAGCCTTCTTCAGCAAGGCGCCGTCGCAACTCATCTCCATCTTCAAGGGCGTCGTTGGATACCCTTAATTCCTCCACCTTATTATTCTTCGCTGCTGTCTTTTCCATTCTACTACCCTATGCGAAATTATGTTGCCACGTTTTACAGACCGATGTTGAGCTTCGATTTTTCATTCACACTTCAACCACTGCCAAGCCGGTTCGAGAGCGATTAGGCAATTACCAGAGCGGTTTGAGTAACGAATTTTGCAGGATAGCAAAATTCGCTACTCACCCTCGGAGTTTCACAGGATGTGAAACGAGAATGAGCGACGGTAATTGCCTAATCGCTCACCCACCGACAACTAACTAGCCGCCGGCTCCTCCTCATTCTCACGAAACCCAGCCACAATAATATTACTGCTGCGCTCCAAAATATTCCCCGGATCAATCCGGTGCGGATCATCCTCCGCCCGCCCCACCGGCCGCATCGCCGTACTGTGATAACCAAAACGTACCGATTTGCGCCACGAATCGGTGCGATTGCAATCCGACCAGTGGATCGTCTGATAATTAAAAAAGACCATATCACCTCGCGCCGCGGGCACCGCCACGCTCTCCACGATCTGCGGATGAAATTTCTCCGGCGGCAGGTGCGGTGCCGTTTCCGGACCCAGCACGTGTTCCAACGGCCCCATCTTATGGCTGCCCGGCACTACCATCAGCGCCCCGCTCTGCAAAGGGGTGTCATCGAGGTGCAGCAGACAATCGACAAAATCCGGCCCATCGTGCGGATAAAACGGATAGTCCTGGTGCATCGGAAAGGGCGTGCCCAATTCCGGTGGCTTGGCGTGCAGCACCGTGTGGTGGTACTGCACAGGGCCGTCGATCAACTGCCGCAGGCAAGCGATCATTTTCTCGTGGAAGATCACCCGTCCCCATACGGCCGAATAGTGATGCGGATTATGCATAAAAACGGCTTTGGTATTAAGGCGAT
>DQLG01000063.1 GCA_015660315.1 Candidatus Latescibacterota bacterium | reverse complement strand
GCACAGGCTGACGCAATACAGGGTTGTGACGAAGAGGCCCCAGCCGCAAAGTGGGATAAGCCAAGTCGCCCAAGGCAGGCCCTCACCGTGCGTCCCTCCTTCAAAGAGCTGCCAGATTGCGTCCTGCTCATCAGGTATTAGCCAGACGGGCAAGTGCGGTTGGATCAGAGATATCCACTCGTTTTCAGGGGTGGCGTAGTAGAAAAACCCCGCCATTAGCGGGATGAGATTCATGGTGAAACCCCAAGAAGGAATGGCGCAAGCTACGATCATCATTATGTAGATCGTAGCCAATTCTCCTGTGCGCAGGGCTGAACCTGTCAATATTTGAGCGAGGGGGTTTATAAGCAGAGTTAAAATGAAAAATATAAAAATCGCGGCACCGGCTGAGAAGTCGGCAGCCATCGGGGAGCCCCTTAAGACTAAGACGCCATAGGGCTCACCCATGGCGATCGCCAAACAACAGATCAGGCCAATGGAAACTGCTCTAGTTGACACGGCACGTGATTGTGATACCGGTCCGTCCATGATTCACCTTTTGGGAGTGCCGGGTGGATTCCGCACCAAAAGCAGTGGTAATTCAGCAAGCGTTTTTTGAAAAAAGTCCCGATGTGGCACCATGCGCATGATTTGCGTAGAAAAGAGAAAGTCTCGTTAAATCCCAAAGTATTGTCAACGAGAGTTAAAGTTGATTATGACTAAGTGAATACTCACTATAAAGGCGATAAACGGGTTTTTTAACTACATTTTAACTACGTACAGTGAATATATATTCTTTTACAATTGTCTTGACAGCGGGATTGGCGAGTGCTATTTTTTTGCAAATGGCTCAGGTATCATATTATGGAGGTCAAAGGGGGCTTTACGGAAGTTAGCTTATGTTGGCTTTCCTAAAGATGCTTTACTATGATGTTTGAGATAAATCAATCGGTCGAGACTCTCTCGGCTATTATTTCAATTTCACCGAGCAACTTGGAGGTTTCCAGATGAAGAAACTCGGTATTATTTTTGCTCTAGGTGCTGTTTTGGTCGCTTCGTCGGCTGATGCGCATCAGGCATCCTATTTTATGCCGCAGGTTCCCAATCCTGACAACATGGTTATCGACGGCAACGACGATGACTGGGGTTGGATCGACCCGGCTTTCGCTATCAATCCCGATAGCATGTTCGAGATCCTCGGTAGCGAGTGGCCGCCGGCCAAGGATGACTGGGACTGTATCCTCTATGTAGCATGGAGTTCGTCCCCAGATAACCAGCTTTATTATTTCGCCCGCGTGACCGATGACTCTTTGGGCCTCTTCGTTGAGAACCCCCAAGAGTATTGGAAGGACGATTCGCTGGAAATTATCGTTGACGCCGATCACTCGAGCGAGAACTTCAACGAGACCGAAATGACCTCTGGTCAGCAGTATGGTATCCGCGTGTTACCCGCCGCCGGTCAGAAGGACACCTGGATCTTCAACGTTCCTCAGGAGAGCATCCTGTGGTCGACCGAAGAGCCTTTCTTTGTTTACGAGTGGACTTTGGATCCGCCGGACGCCAAGCCCCTTGAGCAGCCCGCCGGCTCGTCGGTTACCTATACCTACGAGGTCAAGCAAGCTATCTGGACTTTCCATGACAAGACTGGTCCCGATGGCAGCCAGCGTCACATGTTCGGTCCCGACCAGATCATTGGTTTGACCTTCCAGTTTGACGAGACTGAAAACCCCGAGTTGGGTCGTGAGAAGCAGCCTGGTACCACGCCGGTGAACGGTGCTTTCCAGGACAACTCTAACGGTTCTGATTTCATCTCTGTTGAGACTGAAGGTGCCACTGGTGGTAGTGGTGGTGGCACCGCTGTTGAAGCTGATAGCTGGGGTCGCATCAAGAGCTACATAGCCCAATAGGGTTAACACTGATATAACACGAGGACTATACTTAGCCTTTGTGTGTTGTGAATAGGTGTAGATAAGGAGGGATGGAGGAAACTTCATCTCTCTTTATCTATCGCCGACACTTTTTATGAGCAAGGCATACGGCGAGGACGTGAGTTTTCATAGGAAGGCATTCTTGATGAGGATACGGAAAATCGCTACTGGTGGGCTACTATTGGCCCTTTATCTGGTCACGCTTTCCGGGTGCATCTCCCAAGTGGGACTGCGGCGTTTTGCAACCCCACCCCAACCGGCACTTGAGCAGAACGAGGGGATGACGGTCTTGGATGACGGCACTATTGTATATACCCAAGATCGCCTTGAAATTTCCTTGCAGGTGCTTGAGGATGGTTTTCTAAACCGGCAATTTGCATCTGCATCGAACCAAGGAGCGGAATCCACCAATCCCTATACCTATGGGAACTGGACGCCATGGGGACAAGAATGGACTCCTAGCCGCTTTACGGTAGTCCTGCTTAAGGTAAAGAATTACGAATTCCCCAAAGTTTTTATTAATCCGGATGCACTCACGATAACATCGTCGAACGAACGCATTTACAATGTGCTTGATGAGGGCTTGCTCGAGGATCATTTCAGCCCTTACCTCAGGGCCTACGCTGGAATTCAGCGGCGACAGTTCGAAGCCATCACGGATCAATTGAGACGCTCTGTTTATCCGCCCGATATGGTATTTAGCGGTCAAGAAGCAACTGGGTATATCGTTTTCCCCGTGCTGCACAAAGACGTCGACAACTTTAATATCAATGTGACCGACATGGCCGTGCGTTTCAACTATAAAGGCGAACCAGTAGAGACGATAGACTTAGAATTTAAACTTGAACGTGAAATTTATCTGGCACTTCATCCGCGCGAGGAGAACCAGTAATGAGTAGGGGGATCGTCTGCATTGCGGCGGCTCTTATTGGTGTCTTTCCGGCCTTGCTCTCAGCCGAAGAATGGGTACTCGGTGGCAGTAGTGGATTTTCCTGGAGCGACCTGGTGCAAGTTCGAGCTCAGATCGACGATCAAAGCAGTCCGGGTTCGATACAAATTCGTGGATTTACTCCTGATGAAAACATTATTGCGTCGCTAGATTGGGGCTATGGCAAGCCCAACGACTTAGTGAGCGAGGGGAGTGCTGCTCTTTGGGATAACTCAGCGGCCAAAAACCCCATTTCTTTAACCATTATTGATGGTGACGGAACGACAGGGACCAACGATATTTTTAAAACTGCTGGGGTTGATCAGGACGGTCGAACATTCTTCTTGGATTTAGGTTCGCGCGTTCCGGTCGATAGTCTGGTCTTCTTTCCCCGACAAGAGGGCACCTATGCGAATGGTAAACCCTTCAGTGACGATTTTGTGCGCAAGCATCGAATCTCAATGAATGACGGGCTCACCTATTCGAATGAGCAACCCCTTTTTACCTTGCTACGAGATATTCCGGTAAACCAGAACAGTATTTTTGCAATGAAGTTCCCCCAGCAGTTTATCCGTTTTGTGCGACTGCGGGTCGGTTCACGGAACCCATTTGAAATTGCCGAGATAGAACTTTATGGTAATGGTTTTGTACCGCGGGCTACTTATCGCAGTGATATTATCAACTTAGGTGAGGTGTCCAATTATGGGACAATTTCCTGGGCGCAACGCGCTTTGAAGTTGGTGGGGGAAGAGTTAGTTGATTTGGGCGATTCAGAGCAGACCTCAGTAACCATTCGCATGAAGACCGGGCAGGACGATAGCCCACTAGTCCACTTTGAAAAAATAATCGATAAGGAAACTCGAGCCGTCAGTCAGGTGGTGGTTTCAAAGGCTGAATATAAATCGTTGTCCTCAGGCGCAAAAGGGGATATTGAGGACGATTCTGATAGTTGGAGTCCGTGGTCGCTTCCTCTTGAATCGGGGCAGTTGATCCCTTTGCCCAGCCCACGGCCCTTTTTTCAATTGCAGATAATTATGGAGAGCGAGTCGGTAACGCAAACGATTCGTATCGATTCGTTGACCATTGAGCACTCTTTGCCTCCCGCCGCCGCTGTAGTTGGTGAGATCTCGTTGGCCGATGATCCCAATCCGCCGGCTGATATCGGTGTAATTGATAAAGACGACGCTGTTGTATTAGCGAGTATCGATGGTGGCGAGGAAGTGCTTTTCGCTTATGATATCCGAGCGACGATTAGCGATGCATCCCAGAATGGTTTTGATGCTCTACGGATTGACACGCCGACTCCGGCTCGTTTCGTTGGCCTGGAGATGGGCGAGCCATTATTGGCGGTGGAGCCCGATGAGATCCGCGAGAATGGGGACAATCTCGAGGTGATTTTTACAAGTAATAAAATGACTTTTGATAATAATGTCCCAATGCGGGTTCTCTTTGAGGGATCCACGGTGGTCTTTGGTACGATTTTCACTGGAACGGTTTGGGACACGCAATCGGAGATCTTGGGACAACCCATTCTCGAAGGCGATGCCAATTACAACGTCAGCACAAATTCTCTTCGCGTGGCATTAACCCAGAAGTCTGTGGGGGAAATTGTTCGCGGTGTTGAATTTAATCCGAGAGTGTTCACGCCTAATGGTGACGGCATTAACGACGTAATCGAAATAGAATATATCGTCATTCAAATCTCGGAGCCAAGACCCATCAAGGTTGCGATTTACGATCTCGCAGGTAATCTCGTTCGCGTTTTGGCCAAAAGAGACCAGATCGGTGGGATCTATACTGAGACTTGGGATGGCAACAACGAAGGTGGAGATGCTGTGCCGCCCGGGTCCTATCTTGTATTGCTTGAAGTCGAAAGTGGTATCGGCAAATTTAAGCGCATCGGTGTTATTGGCGTCGCTTTCTAAATGCCCCGAACGAAATACGCAATAGTGTCGAATCTGAAATACTGTAGCTACGAAAACCCTAAAAGGGAGGGTTCCATCGTGAGGTGTATGCTCCGCGCATTTCTTATTGCCATAGCAGGCGTTGTCCTCCTGAACGATGCCGTTTCTGCGCAGCGTGTCGGTTTACTTACCGGACGCGAGCCGCAGGGTGTCGACGTCTATGACATGGCCATGACCCCAGCACAGAGGAAGTGGCAGTACCCGCAAAGCTTATATCATTTCTACCAATGGACCGGTGAGGAATATAGCAACTACGCCCGTGAAAATTACGAGCGGTATGTCGCGACTGAGCTTGAGGGTTTTCGCACATATGACCTATATGGTAACTATATCACTCGAGGTTTCGAGGTATATAACTGGTCTGTCAATAGCCCGGTGACTTCGGGGAGTCTCGTGCGCAAGGGGCCTAAATATCGATCGTGGTTCAGTAGCCTTATTGTCTCTTCGATGGCCAAAGGTCAGTTTTACTCTTCGATGACAATTGGTGAGGCACTGCGTACGACTTTGACTCCTTTGACGTTTTCTAAGCCCGCGTTTAACGGAGTGCAATGGGATTTTGCCTCAGATAAGTATCAGATGACCATTTTAGCCTCGCGCTTAGCCTCTCCGGGGACCGCAATTTCGTTTGAAAACTCGCAAGGTCAGGTCCTGGGTGATATGACGAATTTGTTTGGCGTTCATTCTAAGGTTCAGTTGGGTGATTTCTCCAAGTTGGGTTTGACCTACTTGAATATTGCCAACTTCTCGACGGGGCGTAAGCTCGGTGATAACTCGCTTAACGGCGTGCTTACAGAAGCCCAAAACGGCGGGAATATCGAGACGATCGTGCTCAGGCTCTCAGATGATTCACCTGAAGACGGTCGTGGCGGTGCGCAACTCTTCGCCGAACGCATTATCATTAACGGAGTCGATCACCCCGAAATCGTGCCTTCGCCCCGTGGCGGTGTTCGACGCGCGGGTGTGATTGAGGCCAATGGTGCAGAAACCTTAGAGTTGACCTATAACGTTGCACGTGATTTTCGCCAGCAGCCCGATGACGAGATTACTACCTTTCAAGAGATCAAGGAAATCGAGTTCGAGTTGGTGATCGCTAACGATTACCGAATAGAAATCACCTCAAATCTCCAGGTTAACGGTCAGGGCGAACCAGTGTTCCTCGATGTCGAGCGTGCGCACGGTAATGTTAGCGATGGTTCGAACCAGCGGTTTATCCGTTTCGAATATGGTTTGCCGACCGGTAAGGATATTATCGGCCTGAACTTCGATATCGACGATATCAAAGGTTTTAACTTGCGTTCGGAAATCGCCCTTAGCCGAGGGTTCCGCCGCTTTCCAAACCAGAACTTCCAGAAGCATGAATTGGCTAGTGATGATGGGCTGGCCTATTACGTCACGGCCTCCCAAGATGCTTATCCATTCTTCGCTTATGGTGAACTTTATCGCTTAGAACCTGAATATCAGACCAATGCCTTCATTTCTGATGCCCGTGGATTTATCGATTACGAAAATCCGGAGCGCTATAGTTTTGAATCCGTTGACGACAACGATGACCAGGATCGTTTTGCAGACTGGAAGCGTTTGTGGCAGAACGGCGATTTTGCCTTTGGCGAATCGCCTTTTGGTACTGGTGGCCAGGCTGATCCGCAAGTTTTCCCCGGTTACGACGAAAACTCGGATTTCATTTCGGATTTCAACCAGAATGACAATGGTCAGCCTGATTTCTCCGAACCTTTTTTGCGCTACAGCGTCGATCCGCCGGAGTTCTTATTTGGCGTCGATATGAACAATAATAATGTCATAGACCGTTTTGAGAATGATACTTTTGCCGACTATCCCTACCGTAAAGATCGCGACGGTTGGAATGTCTATGGTGGTGCTTTTCTTACCGAAGCAATTAAAGTGACGGTTGGTAGCTCAACGGCCGATGAAATCAGCTCAAAGCGTTCTGCTGAGATGACTTACGCCGTTTTGACTGGCCAATGGAACTGGCCCGGTATCGAAGCAAAGGCCTTTCAATACGCTCGGTTCGTCAAAGACGATATCAAAGATGATGTCATCCAATGGGTTGATCCGGATGGTTTTCAGGAGATGATTGATCCGTTGATCACCCAGGATACCTTTGTCTGGACCGGTTATATGACATTTGATTATTTGCGCTTTAAGAATTTGAACATCTACAATAAGGTGAAATACGACTGGTTCAAACAGCGTGGCAGTCAGGCAGATGTCAAAGATGATAGACTCTTCTTGGGGGTAATCAATAAGATCGATTACCCGTTGCCAGTTACTGATAACCTGTCCTTCTGGCCTCGGTGGAAGGGGATATATCGCAAGGTCAATCCGACATTCAGCACCGATCTCGATATTTCCGAGTGGTCGCAGTTTTATATGTTGACCTCTAAATACTTCATTCTGCCGACGACCTTTATTGAGTATGGTGTAGAATTCAACTTATTCCGCAACCTTAATACACGTCCCGATATTTTGCCTCCGGGTTATGTTGACGATTTTACGGGCACTGTTTTAGCCCTGCAATTATCGAATCGTTCAGCGTATCTAGGTTATTCGCTTACTATGAATACAGGTTTTCGCTGGGAGCGTAAGGCCTTTGAAGAGGCGACCGAGACTAATTCGCTACTCTTCATTCGAGTCTTTGCTGGTCTGCAGGACTAATTTCCATCTAGCGATTTTTCCAAGTTAAGAGAAGCGCCCGGTATTCCCTCTGGGAACGCCGGGCGCTCTTGCGTTGTGCACCTACGATATACCCTTATTTTTAAATGAGATGAATACTATTTCTTCAATGCTATTTACAGGGATATTGGCATGCCTTTGCTGTTTATCGTGCGCGCCTGCAGAGCGCCATATCCTACAAGGGGGAGAAGCGGTTAAAACGGTAGAGCATTACCAGGAAGCCCTCCGGGTAAACTCCAGTGATGCAGATGCCTTATTCGGCTTGGGTTGGGTCTATTTGCAGCAAGATCGAACGCGAGCTGCTACCGGGGTATTTGCTCAACTAGTTGCAGTTGATTCACAAAATGCTGATGCCCAATATTTATACGGAGTAGCCCTCTCAAAGGAACACCGTAAAACCGAGGCTATAGCCGCGTTTCAACAAGCCTTACTACTTGCACCGACATTTGTCGAAGTGCACTGGGCATTAGCTTTGTTATATAATGAGCGTGGTGATGGTTTTGCAGATGCACTAGGAATGATCGAGGAGGGCTTGCGTTTGGCTGAAGGTAGCAGTTATGGCCATTTCGTATTGGGGTTTGTGCTTTGCTCGCGAGGGGAGAACGAGAAGGCCGTACAAGCCTTGTTAAAATCGATTACGATCGATTCTTCGCTCGCCCATGCTCACTATTATCTGGCTTTGGTATATTTACGCCAGAGGGATGATGGGCGGGCGATAGCGGCCATGGAAAAGACTATAGAGGCAGATCCAGGATATACGGAAGCCTATTATAGTCTGGGAACGCTTTACGCGCGCACTGGGCGGGTGGATGAGGGTGAACAAATGATTGAACTCTTCCAGCAGCTAAGTCGTTCTACGATGGATGAAGATCACTATCGCCGAATGTTGTATCGGCGAGAAGTTCCATTTGATAACGTCAAACGAGCGGGTAGCCATTTTAACCTAGGCCTTGTCTATTTGCGTAGAGGTGAATTGCATACCGCAAAAAAACAATTTATGGAGGCTTTGCTTTTGGATTCGACTTATGCTGAAGCCAGCCACAATATAGGAGTTGTGCATTCATTGGAAGCCCGCCATGAAGAAGCCCGATTATACTTTGAAAAAGCGATAAAGTGGAAGCCAGATTATGCTCTCGCACACAAGAATCTAGCGAATAATCACCTTGTGCAAGGGGACTACCAAGCTGCAATAGAGGCTTTTCAACTTGCAATAGGATTAGATCAGAATATGGCAGAAGCCTATAATGGACTTGGCACTGCTTTAATTCAGCAAGGGAATATAAGTGAGGGGAAAGCGGCGAGAGCCCGGGCGATAGAATTGGGAACGGAAGATTAGATGAAACTGGTTTGTGGGCTGTTGTTGTGTGTGCTAGGCTGTGGTAGTGCGCCGGATAAGGTTGTCAGCCCACAACGGCCTATTTTTGTCGATGTGGGTTTACAGGCCGGTGTAACCATTCGTACGGTATCAGGGACTCCAGAGAAAGAACATATCGTCGAATGCAATACAGGTGGGGCGGCTCTTTTCGATTATGATTCAGACGGCGATCTCGATATTTTTATCGTTAATGGATCTCGCATTGGAGGGTACGAAGAGGGCCAAGAGCCTCGTGCCGCTCTATATCGCAATGATGGCGATTGGCACTTTAGCGAAGTAGGTGCGAGTGCTGGGGTAAATCACGCCGGTTGGGGGATGGGGGTCAGTGTTGTCGATTATAATGCGGACGGTAACCCAGACCTCTACTTGGCAAACTATGGGCCGAACGCTCTTTATCGCAATCGGGGGGACGGC
Source organism: Candidatus Latescibacterota bacterium (assembly GCA_015660315.1). Classification (GTDB taxonomy): domain Bacteria; phylum Latescibacterota; class UBA2968; order UBA8231; family UBA8231. Next base: position 3,661 of record DQLG01000063.1, on the reverse strand, counting down.
ACGTTCGAAAATGTGGCGGCGCAGCTAGGAGTCGACTATTCGGGTTGGAGCTCTACCGGAGTTTTCGGCGATTATGACCTCGATGGCGACCTCGATTTTTATCTGGCCAATTATATCGATTTTGACCCCAATTACCGCCCTGCCGATATGAGTTTCTGTAGTTGGCGTGGGATCGAGGTTTTTTATGGGCCTCGCGGCATGCCGGGGGAGCAAGATCGGCTATATCGCAATGAAGGCGCTGCGGCTGGTTGGTCTTTCAAGGAGGCCAGCGAAGAATTTGGGATCCTCGATCACGATTATTACGGTTTTGCGGCCATGGCTGGGGATTGGGACGAGGATGGTGACCTCGATATATATATTGCCAACGATTCGACGCCGAATCTGTTCTACCGCAATGACGGAGGTGTCTTCCGCGATGTGTCGTTGATATCTGCAACGGCCTATAGCGAGGACGGCCGAGAACAGGGGGGGATGGGGCTTGCGAGTGGGGATTATGATGGCGATGGGGATCTCGACCTTTTTGTTACTAATTTTTCGCACGACAACAATACGCTTTATGAAAACAACGGCCGGGGTTTTTTTACCGATACTAGTTTCAATTCTGCCCTCGGTAAGGAAAGTATCACCTTCCTAGGGTGGGGAACTGGCTTCCTAGATTATGACAATGATGGTGACGATGACCTTTTTGTCGCTAATGGACATGTCTATCCCGCGGTTGATCGCCACGATATCGGTACCAGCTATCTACAGCGCAATCAGCTATTCGAAAATAAAGGGTCCGGCTCCTTCACCGAAGTGGGTACGGCGCTTGGAGCGGGTATGATGGTCGAGAAATCTAGCCGTGGAGCGGCCTTTGGGGATTTGGACAATGACGGAGATCTGGATGTCCTCGTCGTTAATATGGATGATACACCGACTTTACTGCGTAACGACGGAGGAAATCGACAGAGTTGGCTTATGGTTAAGCTGGTTGATAGGGGATCGAATGTAGATGCGATTGGCGCACGGGTAGTCGTGCGTCAAGCCGGACACACGCAAACGCGTGAGGTGCATTCGGGGACGGGATATATCTCTCAAGACGATATACGTTTGCACTTTGGTCTTGGTAAGGCGACAGAAGTTGAGCAACTGGATGTTCGCTGGCCGAATGGGGAAGTCGAAAGCCTGAGGGGGATCGCCGCGAATCAATTAATAACGATACGGCGCGGTGAAGGCATTGTAGCTGAAGGTTTCAATGCTGCAATAAGAGGGGCGCGGTGAGGCCGGCTTGGGGGGGTGTTCTGTTGTCTTGTTTTTGCCTTGTCACTATGGCTGGGGCGGCAGGGCGTTTTGTCAATATCGCACAACAAGCAGGCATTGATTTTGAACATCAAAGCGGAGCGGAGGGTCAACGTTATCTGCCCGAGACTTATGGTTCGGGGGTGGCGTTCATTGACGTAGACCGTGACGGGTTTATGGATATCTACCTAGTAAATGGCGGACGGTTACCACAGCTTTCAAATGTGAAAAAAGTGCGCAATTCACTTTATCACAACGAGGACGGCGGTCGATTCCAGGATCAGACCGAGGAGTTCGGAGTTGGCGATGTGGGGTATGGAATGGGAGCAGTGGTCGGGGACTACGACAACGACGGCTGGGCGGACCTTTATGTTACCAATTTTGGCGCGAATGTGCTCTATCACAATGGTGGCGAAATCGGATTTGTCGATGTGACGAAAAATGCTGAAGTCGGGGATGAAGGGTGGAGCACCAGTGGAGCATTCGCCGATATAGACCTCGACGGAGATTTAGATCTTTTTGTCGGCAATTACCTGGCCTACCCAACGGAAGACCCCACGGTTTGTCGTATCGGTAATAGCGAGGAACGACTATACTGCGATCCACGCAAGTTCTCCGGTCAAGTCGATCGTCTGTATATCAACAAGGGCGGCGTGGCCGATTGGAGATTTGACGACCAAACAGAGGCTTTTGGACTTGGGAGTGTCAAGGGGAAGGAGTTGGGGGTTGTCTTTGGCGATTGCGACGAGGACGGAGATCTCGACCTATATCTAGCCAACGATATGGCGCCGAATATGCTTTATCGCAACGATGGTGATCGTTTTGTCGAAAAGGGGCTGGCCAGCGGTACGAGTTTGAACGACGAGGGTGGAGTTGAAGCCGGAATGGGCGTTGATATGGCCGATGCGGATGGTGATGGCCGTTTGGACCTTTTTGTAACCAATTTTCAGTGGGAAAGCAATACGCTCTACCGAAATTTGGGACAAGGGTTTTTTTTTGATGCGACCATTTCGTCAGGGATAACGAAAGCGAGTATGGCCTATTTAGGGTTCGGCACAGTTTTTTTTGACTATGATCGAGACGGTGATCTAGATCTGTTCATCGCCAATGGCCATGTCTATGACAATGTTGAAAAAGTGGATAACGCAGCTAGCTACCGCCAGCGCAATCAATTGCTTGAAAACAATGGCAAGGGTGGATTCATTGAGGCAGAGAATAGCGGGTCTGGTATGGCATTACAACAAGTCAGTCGTGGCACTGCCTTTGCCGATATAGATAACGATGGCGACCTAGATATCGCGGTGAATAATTCCAACGATAAACCAGCACTGCTGCGCAATGATTCAGGCTCGGATGGAGACTGGTTGGGGTTGCTGTTGCATGGGAACAAAAGCAACAGGGACGCGATTGGCGCACGGGTTGTAGTGCGGACGGCGGACCGGGTTATGGTGCGAGAAGTTCGTCGCAATGCCAGTTATCTTTCGGCCAGCGACCGGCGCTTGATTTTTGGTTTGGCGGAGAATGAGGTTGTTGCGCAAGTTGAAATCCGTTGGCCCTCGGGGATCGTGCAGGCATTGCATGACGCTCCAGGCGGCAAATACCTGGTGATAGAGGAGGGCATAGACAGGTGATAAAAATGGTCAAATGCATGGTAGGTGCAGCGCTTCTTATGGTGTTAGCCTGCGAATCGGAGCGCACTGCGGGTGTTGCCAAACCTGGGGGGCAAGCCTTGCCGAAGGTGCAACCCACGCAGGAATTGCTGGAAGATCCGCGGTTAATTGGCCGAGCATTATTACAACAAAAACGCTATGTTGATGCGCTGAAATCTTATGAAGAAGCTCGGAAGCGCCACCCACAATCGGGAGAGGTGCTCGCTACAATTGGCAGAATTCAACTAGCCCTCGGAGATCTCGAGGAGGCAACCAAACTCTATGAGATGGCGGTCGCCCTCGAAGCGGACAAACCCGAACTGCAAGTCGCGCTTGGTAACGTGCACCTGAAACTGAATCGCTATGACGAGGCGCACGCCGCATTTAAAGGCGCTCTGGCGATCGATTCGACCTATGCGCCAGCTCGTCGCAATATGGCCGCGGTCTACAGCAAGCAGGGGCGCTTCGGTGAAGCTGCTCGTGAATACGAACTTGCCTTGCAATTAAGACCGGAGCATTTGCGTACTCGTTTTAACCTAGGCCTGGTCTACGCTGGCTTGGGAAGGTATGAGGAATCTCGCAAGGAATTGGAACGGGTCTTGGCGGAAGAACCGCAAAATGCCCGTGCGTTATATGCATTAGGCGAAGCCACTCTTAAAGAGGGCAATAATGAAGAGGCCAGCGAGTATTTTACGCGTACTCTGGCCGCTGATACGACCTATGCTCAGGCGCAT
>DQLG01000206.1 GCA_015660315.1 Candidatus Latescibacterota bacterium | reverse complement strand
TTCCACCACCGGATCTTCCACCACCGGATCCTCTACCACCGGATCTTCTACCACTGGATCTTCTACCAACACGGCCTTCATCACAATCCGTAAACCCACCGCCTGACCAGCCGCTACATCCACCGTAGTGGCGCCGACATAGGTCAAGACACCTAACGCATTAAAAGCACTAAGCCGCACCAAACGCGCCGAGCCTGCCGGAATACCAGTGATTGAGCCTCGTGCGATATCATCATTGCCGATCGTGAGATTGCCTCTTAGCGTATCCCCGTCGGCCACAACCAAATACTCAACCCAAGACACGTGTTCGACAACAATTTTAGGCAACGGGATGGCAATCTCAAAACGCCCTTCAGCAGCCACTGACCGCGACGGAATCGGGCGATCACAACCCGCCGCAGCGAGCGCTAACCACAGTATACAAACCCCCAAACGGCAGGCCTTCACTTAGCCTCCCTCCTGGGACACGCCCTCAAATACTGCTTCGATTTCTATCGACCCGCGCAGTGACCGCAGCTCCAGCATCTCAATAGCGACCACCACCGTTTCGTTTTCCTGAATCTGCACCAGCGCCGAGCCAAATGCCACAACCTCATTCGCATCATTATGAGCAAAGAGCTCGATCAGTCGGTCGCGACCAGGCGGAACCGCTAATAGTGTCTTCTGGGCCGTCTGGTCGGCTGTAATCAGCAACTCGCCCGCAAGGGTGTCGATATCTGCGGCAGCAATCGTATATTCTACCTTCGCCACCTCAGGCCCCAATGGCGCCGCGCTAATCTGTAGTACCCCGTCGGTATGCGACAGCGTAACGACCATCACGACCTCATCTGAAGCACTTAGTCCCCGGCCATCGGTCACCGTCAGCCGAAAAGTGTATTCGCCGACCTCTTCGGGCACCACCATCGCTTGCGCTGTCGCCGCATGCTGGATTAACAGGGGTGTTCCGTCTAGCTGGACCCAGGTAAAAACCAACTCGCTATCTTGATCATCAGAGCTAGCACTGCCGTCGAGCAAAACGGCCGCCAATGCTTCGGTTTGCACATCGCGTCCGGCCCGGGCTGTTGGCGCCGTGTTGAGACCGGGGCTTTCCGAAGGCTTACCACCCGTCGGATCAGTCACCTGTAGCACCATTTCGTCCGCTTGGCTCAAACCCATACCATCGGTCACCGTCAGCCGAAAGACATAGACGCCTTCTGCCGTGGGTATAACCTGGGCTCGTCCAGTGCCGGCATGTTGAATACTGATCGGAGGGCCTTCGACTTGGGCCCAAGAAAATCCGAGCGGGCTATTGTCAGCGGCTTGGCTATCCATGCCGTCGAGAATAACAACTTCGCGCACTTGCGAGCGCAGATCCTGCCCGGCATCGGCTTGCGGAGGGCTAGCCTGAGGAGAAAGGATTGGCGGATTCTCGCAGGCCCAAAATAGGCAACAAGCCCACAGCAGAAAGCACATTGAGGGGGAGAATCTCATATCTCTCTTAAATTCTGGTATAGACGAACCTAGGGGCCAACCGATTTAGTCGGCTAACCCACACTATTGAACAGGGGTGTTTTGTCGAGGCCGTTGAGCCCTTATATATTTCGGCACCACACCTTTTTTTATGAGCGATTTATTGTGCAACTGATGCACCTCGCGTGTGGGCACGCCAATCTGTTGCTGCAAAAAGTCGATCGTCTGACCGACAAGCTCGCGGCGTAATGCAAAAAACCAACCGCCGACCACTACGGCATAGCGACCCCAGATATTCCATTGCCCAAGCAGTGCAGTACACCACAGCTTGTGCTCAAAGGGGAAATAAGCGCTAAACTCAACGATTAATTCGCCTTGGCTTTGCGACGGCGGAATACTATGAGCATAGTCCCAAATAGCAATATATCCACCCATAAAAAAAGTAGCCACATGCGTTGCCCACAAAAATGGTAAAATCTTGCAAACCCAGCGAAACTTCCACTCAAGTGACTGCTTCGGCGTAGCACCTAGCAGCGCTATCGCCGCGATAGTATTCAGGTAGATCGCCTCGTATTGGTGAGCTTCGAGCCGGAGCATGATCCCGCTGGTGCGTTGATACGCAAACACCAGGCTGTGGCCAAAACGCTGAAGCTGCACCGGTAGCTCTAGCCCTGAGAAGAGCTCATTGGCGGCCGACATCACGAGGCTGATATAGAGAGGCGACAGGATCTGCCAGAGCCCGTATAAAGCCCCTGCAATAAACACAAAGCGCGCAAAAAAGAGCAATGGGCCGTTCAATCTAGCTCGCCCCTCGCACCCAGCACCACTTCCTTTAGCCAATACATCCACACTAGCATTACAAAGCCAATATTGACCAGAACCATAATGTAGACGTGGAAGAGTTCGATTTGGGCCGGTGCGAAGCGCGCGACCATCCCCATCACCAAGAGCCGCAATGTGCTGTAGACGATAAAAGCCGGCACCGCTAACACCACACCCTTGATCCGGTGGACCACCGAGGCTGGGTAGGCTAACACAGCCGCCAGACACATAAAGAGCGCGAAAATACCCGTGCACTCAAAAGTGACTAGATAGACGATATCCCGGACGGCCAACTCGCATACGCCAGCGGCCAACAAAGTCTCCCCAAGCCTTGCATCAACGCCCGCGAGGTTGAGCAGCTGCACCGCCACAGAGGAGATGGGATACATATACAAGCCGGCAAGCTGCGGTCTGAGCCACTCAAAGCCCACCGCCATAACCCCAAGCCACACGGCAAAGAATAAGCAGAAGTACAGCCCCCTCTTGCCGTGCTTCAATGTAGCCAATGGTCTCACTATAATTAGCCTAAGAGCGGCTCTACTACCTGAACAGCCATTGCAGCCCCATAGGCAGTGCCGACGCCAGCACTGCGACGAGCAAACTGAATAGGCCTAGCATAGCGCCACGTGCCGTCAACAAAACAAACTCTACAACCTGACCAATTACCATGCCGACTTCCTTACCAATATTGTTGCTATGGTCTTCCTGACCATATAGACAGGCCTTCTCTATTCCCATTATCGGCCTGAAAGCTATCAGCTTAAATTGTCGACTAATCCTCTGGTAAAAAACATGACTAAGAAATAATCATAGGTAATTGTAAATAAATTACATAGGCGGGAGATGTGGGGTGCTACTTTACCAGCATCATGCGCTGCGTCTGTACACTGCTACCTGCGGACAAGCGGTAGAAATAGGGCCCCGTGGCAACAGCCTGGCCCTGCTCGTCGCGGCTGTCCCAACGCACATTATGAATGCCCCCCGCTATACGCCCTTGGACCAGGGTGCGAACCTTCTGGCCCAGCGCATTGAAGATGTCCAACGATACGGTCTGCGCAGTGGGCAAATCAAAGCGGATCAGCGTCTCGGGGTTAAAAGGATTGGGTCTATTCGGATGCAGCGCCAAACGCAGCGGCCGAGCGGCCTGTGCGCCGCCGTGCCCCAAATAAGCGGCAATGCGACCGCCATTGAAATGACCGCTCAGATCACGCACTTCGGCGCTTGCCGAGGTGGGATAGATGCGAAAGAGTTCGCCGGCACCCTCGACCGAGCGCGGTCCGGCAAATGCCACGTGCAAACCATCTTCGGCGTTGACGTAAACTACTTCGAAAAGCTCCATCTCCGGACCCATTTCGATACGCCCTTCAATACCTGAGAGCAGCAAATCCGCAGCGAGTATTTCGTCGCGCGCGTCTACCCGCACCGAGATATACTCATCGGTCGAGGCCAGGGCCAGATAGCGCTCTTCAACCACCGGTTTGGGATTATTAGTCGTCTCGGGCTGAGGATGATTTTTGGAGGTCGGGCCCTGCACCGGAAAGCTCGAAATCAACCCCAGACGCCGCTGGATCGCCAGAGCGGCATCAAAGGCCGTTATGGCGCTTTCTGGTGCGTCGATATCCAGATTCGCTACGAGCGAATCGAGGCCGACTAATGTCAGGTGGTTGACCGCATGCGAAAGAATCAACGCGCTATCGTAGGCCTGCAGGCTGCCGCTGCCATCAGCGTCGCCCAACACAACGACCCTATGTGTCTCAACGATCGGCGTTGCTGGACCCGTCAGACTCAGCGGATCGGTATAGACAACCGAGACCTCTTCGCCGCTTTGGGTATGGAGAGTACCGTCTTCGCTAGTACCGGCAGTGCCAAAAGCGGTCGATAGCGCACCGAAGAAGACCAAATCATCGACACTCTGCTCGGTCAATACCACGGTCTCTTGTTCGCCCGTAACACTATTCTCGAGTATCACGGGAAAGGTTTCAATATTGGCGGGGTCGATATTGAGGTCGACATCCGTGACGCGCACCCGCACAATATCGCCCGGCTCAGACAGCAATGTCGCGGCCAAGTCGCCGTCGTTGCCCAACAAAGTTACTGGACCTGGGGTCGATTGGGTAAAGTCGGTCTCGTTGCCATTGAAGGTCAATAATTCTATCGTCACGGGGGCCGATATTGCATAGCGCAGCTTGTTGACCCAAAAATTGATCTGCAAGAATTCACCCGTGGACTCGGCCGGGGAGGATGTTGTAGAGGCCGATATCTTGAGCGTATCCATCGCTCCAGGACCTATACAAATCGTATAGCCTACCGTCCAAGAGGGGGTCAGCGCCCCTGGGGTCACGCTAGTAACTGTCAACAGGTCGCTATTAAAAGAAACCTCCATCACGGACTCGACGAGAGGCATTCCGCTTGTCGAGTCGATGGTTGCCGCCACCGTCAATGGTAAATTATAGGTAGATGATGCGGTGGTGATCGAAACCTCGAGATAGGGTATCTCGCCAAAGACGACTGCGACCTCACCGGCCTGGTGTCCAGAGCCACTTGCCCCAGGCGCAGTTAGAATCACATCCTCCACTCCATCGCCATTGATATCACCTGCGGACATAGCAAGGT
>DQLG01000811.1 GCA_015660315.1 Candidatus Latescibacterota bacterium | reverse complement strand
CTGAAATCGCTAAAGCTCAACTTCGCCGAGCCGGTAGCCCAGGGCCTAATGGGCGAGGTGACGCCGTTTCGGGTGGATTCACTCGGGGTCGAGCGGGTTTTTTCTCTCTATGTGCGTCCCGAATTTGGCAGCCGCGATCCTGGTTTCGACCAAATGCTCTTGGTGACGCCGCCGGATATGCCGCTCGAATTTGTGGGGCTTTACGCGGGTTCCGACGAGGATTTTTCCGACGCAGTGGATATGGCCTCCCTGCAGGTGGCCGATGTCGAGGTCGTGGCTACGGCCGCAGACAGTCTGCGGTTGGCTTTTGCGGCGGTGCGTCCCGGCGGAGAGGTCGAGGTGATGCGGCTCGACTTCAAGACGACGCTTTTTGGGATGGGAGCGGTGTTGCAGGCGGCATTGCAAAACAGTGCCGCTGGCGGCGACGCCTGGCAGCGGGTTGACCCGGGTGACGCGCTTGCCGATGTGGAGGGCAATACCATTACCCTGGTCGGCAATGTGACGCGCGGCGATTTGCTGACCGAAGTCGAGGTGCGTCCCAGGATTTTCACGCCCAATGGCGATGGCATCAACGACGAGGCTATATTCGCCTTCAAAGTGGTGCGCCTGTCCGACGACAGCCCGGTAGAAGTGGCGATCTACGATCTAAGCGGCCGAGCGGTGCAGAAGTTGGTGGAGCAGCGATCTATCAGCACGGGCGAGTACGCGATCGGCTGGGATGGCAAAGATGCGTCCGGCGGGCAAGTGCCGCCGGGTATTTATTACGTGCGGTTGAAGCTGGCCGCCGATAAGGGTGGTGTTAGCACCAGCAAGACGGAAGTGTTGCGCATGGTATCGGTGGCCTATTGAGGGCGCAAGCCTGACCTCTGCATTATTTACTTTCTATTAATTTCACAAGAGCAAAGTATCTCAGTCTATGTAGGAGCAGGCGGTATGAATCCGCTTATTTATCTCGGTGACGACGAAATCATCCAAAAAATATCTGAGGCCCTAAGAACGAGCCTGGTCAATCCCCACCAAGTAATTCTTGAGGAGTAGCAACGAGTATGGGTTCAAACTCAAACAAACGGCCGAATGTGGTTCTTTTTGTGCACGATTCCTGGCGCTGGGATGTGATGGGGCACATGGGCAATCCGGCGGCGCAGACACCGGTCCACGATCATCTCGTCGAGACGGACGCCGTTTCCTTTTCGTCGGCGTTCTGCCAGAATCCGGTCTGCGTGCCCAGCCGTTGTTCTTTTATGACGGGCTGGTATACACACGTGCGCGGCCACCGGGCCATGGAATACGGCCTCGAGTCGGGTGAGCCAATGTTGCTGCAGAATATGATGCGGTCGGGCTACCACGTCTGGTGGGCTGGGCGTACGCACGACATCCATAGCAACAACGACGTCAACGACTACTGCAGCGAGTACTACCCTCTCAGAAATGTCGATGGCCTTAAGCCGAACTGGTCGATCAGTAGGCGTGGGCGCAGCTGGGGCATCGATGGTTCGGAGGCGTGGCGCGGCGATCCCGAGACCAGCGACCAGTACTACTCCTTCTACGTGGGCGAGATCGACCGCAAAGGCGAGCCGTACTATTTCGACGGCGACTGGGCGGTGGTGGAGGCCGCGATCGAACGGATAAAGACCTACGACTCCGATCAGCCTTTCTGTTTGTATCTACCGCTGACCTACCCGCACCCGCCATATGCTGTGGAGGAGCCCTGGTACAGCGCCATCGATCGCGCGGCGATCCCCGATCGCGTCAGACCCCCGTCGGACTGGAGTCTGGTGCCGAGTCATCTCAAGGGAATCCACGACCGCAACCGCATGGCCGGCTGGACCGAAGATCGTTGGCGCGAGCTGCGGGCAGTCTACTATGCCATGTGCGCCCGGGTCGACCATCAGCTCGGCAAGGTGATCGAGGCGTTGCAGGAGGCCGGCCTTTACGACGACACCGCGCTCTTTTCCTTTTCGGACCACGGCGACTTCACCGGCGATTACAACTTGCTGGAGAAGGTGCAGAACACCTTCCAGGATTGCCTTACGCGGGTGCCGCTGTTGGTCAAGCCGCCCCGGGGTATCGCCTTGCAGCCACGCGTCTCCGATGCCTTGGTCGAGTTGATCGACGTCCCGGCGACCGTGGAGGATTGGTGCGGGATCGAACCCGGCCATCGCCACTTCGGCCGCTCGCTCAGCGGATTGCTCGCCCAGGAACAGCCGCATCGGGATGCCGTCTTCTCGGAGGGGGGGCGACTGGAAGGTGACGATCATTGCATACAGCAAGGAGCTATCGACGAGGGGCCGACGGGCATGTACTGGCCCCGCGTGATCGGCCACCAGAATATCCCGGAGTACACCAAGGCGATCATGTGCCGCACGCGCGATTACAAGTACGTCCGCCGGTTGTATGAAACCGATGAGCTCTACGACTTGCGCAGCGATCCGCACGAAGTGAATAACCGCATCCACGACCCGAAAATGAGCGGTGTGCTGGCAGAGTTGAAAGATCGTCTGCTTAGTCACTATCTAGAAACCTCGGACGTCGTCCCCCGTATCTGAACCCGTTGAAGCTAATGCTGCCGGCCAGAAATCGACCCCCATTCCTCTACGCGCTCACAACAATCTTGCTGCTTGTCTCATGCTCACCGTGTGTCGCGGCTGAGGCCTTGAAAGAGAGAAGCGCAATGCAAAATAAGTTTCCTGAATTTTCCTGGGATTATATCCCCAGATATATGCATGTATGGAAACGAGCGTCCTACACGGATGAAGAACTCGAATTCCTGGCCGATTTCCCTTTGATCACCTTTGAAAAAGCCCAGGGGACAGCGGAAGGCAGCGTTCAGGAAGGAACACTGAAAGCGGCTCGAGCCGTTAAAGAGCGTAATGCCAAAGCCAAGATTCTATACTATAAAAACATAGTTATCGATTGGACGGGAAGCGCTGCGTCTCAGGAGTTGGAAACGATTGAGGGCGGGTATCTACAAAGCGAAGACGCTACGTATCCAGTCGTCAACCAGAACAGCAAATGCAAATTCTTTGATATCAGCCTGCCGGAAGTACAGGAGTGGTGGATCGATGATGCAACTCAGATGCTGGACGATCCATCGATAGACGGAATATTTGTTGATGCCAATATCAAGGTTCTTGTTGAGTCGTATTTTCTGAACCTTAAAAAAGTGGAAAAAGAAAAAGCTGAAAAAATCAGAGAGGGTTACGACAAATTACTCACTGAAATTAATAATAATCTTCGGCCAGAAAATATAATTATAGCCAACATCATTCGAGCGCGCCTTGAGAACGGAGGCTTGGATTACCTCGATTATTTTGATGGCTCCTATTTGGAAGGGTTTGAACATAATGTAGGTGGCATTTCCAGACCCGACTATATGGCCAAAGGAATTGCCTGCGCGCAAGAAGCCGCACGTCAAGGTAAGATAGTGACATTTTGCATCGGATTGGGGGAAGCACTTGATAAGGACAGTTCAGGTATCGGTCTCGATGAGGCGCGCAAAGGTGTTGAAAGCCTCGCAGCCGTGGATGACCGTCTTAATTATGTTGCAGCAATGTTCTTAGTAATAGCAGAACAATACAGTTATTTTCTTCCATATGACGGCACGTGGGGCGTAGATGGAAAGCATGTGAACCGGACCTGGATGCATACGTTTCCGGTGTTTAGAAAGAGATTGGGGCCACCCAAAGGCCCCGCAACAAAAATTGGTTTTATTTATACACGCGAGTTTGAACACTGCTCTGTTTGGTTGGATATCGAGACCGAAAAAGGACAACTAACCTGGAAATAAGCCTTGTACGAATTCGCCAGGTGTTGCGGCAATGCCTGGTTAGCGAAAGCCTGGCTTGACGCATGTCACTTTTTTGCCCAAGGTTCCCTATCATTCAATAGGAGGTGGCGGCGATGATCGGAAGATATCTGTGCATTTGTTATGCGGTTTGTTGCTTCGGCGTCATAAGCGCGGGAGCCCACGCTCCCGAGGGAACCGTCTATAAGATCTATCAATTTGCCGACGACCGCGTGCCGCAGATGGATGGCGACCCGGTGGATTGGGAGCAGGTGCCGACTGAATATTTCTTTGACTTTCGCCACCACACCGAGGTCAAGGAAGGCAAGGGAGTCGAGCACAATACCGCCGATTTGCATATCAAGCGCGTGGCGGTGGGCTGGAACGAGCGGCTCAACCGGCTCTATTTTATGGCCGAGGTCTCCGACAATATCCACCTCTTTGAAAAATCCGCCGATCATATCGATTCGCTCGACACCTACAATAGCCGTCTGACCGGAGCCTTTGTGCATGGCTCGGATATTTTTGAGATCGTTATCGACGCCGACCACGGCGGCGAACGGGTGGTCAATCTTTCGGATAATGAGGCGGAGGAGGTGCGGTTACGCAGCGCCTTTGCGCAGAATTACCATCTCTATATGCCGCCGCTCAATGGTTCCTACTGGCACTGGATGTGGGGATGGGCGACGTGGACCGATGATCCGGCCTATTCGGACGTGGGGTGGCGTTTCGACGGGGAACACGGTTCCGATGGCACGGTGATTTACGAATGTTATCTAACGCCCTTCGACGATTTGCATCCAGATGGTCCCGACAGCAGCATGGTGCACGATTTGACCGAAGGGGCGATCATCGGTCTGAGTTGGGCTTTTCTCGACGCGGATGCCGGAACGGCTGGACAGCGCGCTTTCTGGAGTCTGTCGGGCCAACGGCAGATGGCTGCCAATGCCGAGTTCCTGGTCGATTTTGAGCTGATGCCCATCGATGCTCGCACTGGAGATCCGACGCAATCGCCTGCGGGCACTTTTCGTTTGACGCCGCAGATCGATCTGGACTTGCAGCCGGTGCCGCTGACGGTGCCCGCGCCATTTCGCGGTCTGGTGCCGAGCGGGCTGAGGATGAATCTGCCGCCGGGTTTTTCGGCCAAGGTCTTTGCCGCTACCGGGCTCGAAGGGCCGCGGTTGATGGACTTCAGTCCGGCGGGCGTATTGCATGTGGCCAATATGAAGGTTGGCGGCGCTTCAGTCTTCAAGCCGCCGGCCGGGGCGGGGAAGAGCCAGATCGTCGCTTTGCCGGACGAGGACGGCGACGGGGTAGCGGATCGGCAGGTGGTGGCCGTCGACGGATTGCGCTGGGCCAATAGTCTGGCCTTCGATAGCCAGGGCGCGCTATACGTGGCCGATTCCCACGAGTTGCTGCGTTTCGGCGACGGCGACGGCGACGGCGTCTACGAGCAGCGGGAATTGCTGGCGCAGATCCCCAGTTGGCACGAGGACCCAACCGATGTCCAGCACATTACCCGCACGCTAGTTCTCGACGAGAAAAACCGGAAGATCTACTTGTCGATCGGTTCGAGTTGCGATATCTGTCGCGAGACCGAGGACGAGCGCGCGGTGGTGGTGGAATTTTCTATGGACGGTGCGGATCGACGAATTTTTGCCAGCGGGATCCGCAATGCTATCGGGCTAGATTTGCACCCTGTCACCAATGAATTATGGGCGATCAACAACGGCCACGGCCGCGAGGGCGGGCTATTGCCGCCGGAGTGGATCGACATCATTCGCGATGGGGGTTTCTACGGCTGGCCCCTGGCTTATCCACACCAGGTCTACGTGGATTTCTCCATACCACAATACACTGCGATGCTACCCTTGTCGCCTGAGGACAGCCTGCAGGTCGAGAGCATGCGGCAGCCGGTGGCGCAGATACCGGCCCATTTGGCGCCGATGGCGATCCATTTTTATACCGGCGATGCGTTTCCGGCTCGTTTTCGCAACGCGGCATTTTTCGCTCTGCGCGCCGGAGTCCGATCTCCTTCGCCAGGTTATAAGGTCATGGCGTTGTTCAGCGAGCCAGACGGCGCCAACGCCCAGGTCGCCGATTTTCTGACCGGCTTCGAGCCCGACCCCTTTGACCGCGGGAATGTCTGGGGGCAGCCCGTCGGCCTTGCTGAAGACGCGCGCGGCAATCTCTATGTCAGCAGCGATTGGGTCAGCCATGCCATTATCAAAGTGGTACCGGGGCGCATCGAGGCCAGGTTGGAAGGCGCGTTGCCCGACGTGGTGTTTTCGGGGCGGCCGCTGGATATCGATGCGGTGATCCGCGTCGACGGTCATGCGGAGGGCGAGGCGCCGGTGGTGACGGCGGATCTGAGCGACTTCGGCGGTTCAGCCGATTTTCCGCTGTCGGCGACCGGGGATAATCGCTACCGATTGCAGGTTTCGCTGCCGCCCTTGGAGCCGGGGAATAGGACGCTGGTTATTCGCGTAGAACAGCAGACGCCGCTAGACCGCTTGGCGACGGAAGTGCAGCACCGCATTCTCGTCGCTCCCGGGGCGGATCTGGTTATTGCGGCCGACCGACTCGCTGCCGCCTGGGCGCTGGGATTAGACGGCGGGTTGCAGGTGGCCGATGCCGGGTCAGTGGCCGCGCACGAAGGCACCTCGGCGTTGTCTTTCCAAGTCGACAAGGATCAGCGCTCGTCTTGGCTGGGTTGGCGGGTAAATCTGCAACCGGAAGGACCGCTGGATATCAGCGGCTACAGCGCCCTGCGTTTTGCCTTTCATCGCGGAGACGTGGAGATCGGCGATCGGGATCGATTTTCCGTGGCGGTGCAGCCGGGCAAGAATATAAATCTGTTTGGCGAAGGCCTGGTCGATAGATCCCTTGCTGGCTGGCAGGTGGTCGAGGTCCCGCTGGAGCTCTTCGAGTTGTCGGGGCCGGTCGAGAGGGTCCGCTTTTTGGGCACGCTGAAAGGGACTTTTCATCTCGATGATCTGCGTATACGCACGGCGGCGCCGGCGCCGGAAACGGCGGTGTTGGAAGAGCGCGCGGCGGCAGTCCCGGGGGCTTTCTTACTCGAGCAGAACAATCCGAATCCGTTCAATAGTAGCACGGTGATTCGCTTTGTGTTGCCGATGAGTGGTGAGGTGGAATTGCTCGTTTACAATCTGGTCGGACAGCGAGTGGCTACCCTGATCGAAGGGGTGCGCGAGGCTGGGGCGTATGCCGTGCAGTGGGATGGGCACAATACCTCAGGTCAATCGTTGGCGAGCGGAGTCTACCTATATAGGTTGCAGAGCAATGAGCGGGTAGAGAGCCGGAAATTACTATTGTTAAAATAAAACCTGTTTGGCGATCGACCTATACATCCATCACGGTAACGCGAATGAGAGCCTCAGTCCCCAATCCTTTATTTTTTGCCGAGCGAGCTAGATGCGGATGAGGTCATTTTTTGCGTTGGTGATTTGCGCGCTGTGGCCAGCGGCTTGCGCGACGGAGCGCGAAGCACCCTTCGCGATTTTCGCCGATCCTGGCGGGATGATCGTGCAGAAGGCGACCCCGGCAGCTTTGGCCGGGAAGTTGATGGCGCTACAGTGCAAAAGCATTTTATCGTCGGCGAAAACCAGTTCCGCAAAGGTCAATACGCGGCGGCGGCCGAAAGCTATCGACTATCGATCGCCGCTGAGCCGACATTGTCAGCCGAACTCAATCGCGGTCTCGCTTTTTTGCTCGCCTCTAAATACTCCCCGGCCAAAACACCGT
>DQLG01000754.1 GCA_015660315.1 Candidatus Latescibacterota bacterium | reverse complement strand
TGGCGGCCGACGAGCGAGTTGTCGCGTAATTTAATATCGACCGGCTGGTCGGGTTCGCGGCGTGGCGTATAGCGGAAATGCAGGACGACGTCGTTGGTATCGAGGGTGATGGTGTAATAGTCCTCGGGTTTGACATGGGCGGGGTTGAAGACTTTGCGCAACGCCTGGTCCAATAGGGCCAATTGCTGGTCGGAGACCCGATGGCGTTTGAGCGAGAGATAAATGGAGTCGCCGCGGCCGAGCGTATCGGCGATGGTGCGGGTAGCCGGTTTGGGCGGTGGCGGGACAGGTGGTCCAGAAAATACCCAAGCCGGTGTGAGGTCCGCAACCGGTGACGCATGGCTGGCTGCAGGCTCTATTGCTGTTTGCCGGACCGTATTCGAATTGGCATCTGCGAAGGATACCAGCTTTGGCTCCGTGGCGGACACGGGCATCGCCGCAGAGCGCTGGGAGAGAATTCCAAAGCGAAGCACGATCAGCACGAGCACGCCCAAGAGGCTGCCCCAGAACCAGATAGAAGGGTCAAATCGCGAATTCAAAGAGAGACCAACGGAAAAAAAGGGGATACAACGGTTGGGGACCGTTGACCAATAATGACTGAAACTATTTATTTATAATAAACCTATGCCATTTAAGCGTCAAGGACTTTTAAGGTGGATACTCCCCTTCAAGATTTAAAAGCGATGTTGCCGGCCGAACTCGACGAACTCGTCAGTGAACTCGGTCAGCCCGCTTATCGCACCCAGCAGATACTCGATTGGCTCTATGTCAAGGGGGTGCGTGAGATTGCACAGATGAGCAATCTCTCCAAATCGCTGCGCAGTTTGCTCTCTGAGCGGATGCGGATTACCTCGCTTTTGGAGGTGGACCGGCAGGAATCGGCTACCGGCGAAGCTGTCAAATTCCTCTTTGAGTTGCCGACTGGTCAACGCGTTGAGTCGGTATTGATCGTCGATGGTGACCGCCGTACGGTGTGCCTGTCTTCACAGGTGGGCTGTCCGCTCGATTGCAAGTTTTGTGCGACGGGGAGAATGGGGCTGATCGCCAACTTGCAGGCCGGTCAGATCGTCGACCAATTGTTACAGGTCAGCCTCTATGCTCGCGAGCGCGGCGAAAGAGTGACGAATGTGGTGATGATGGGCATGGGGGAGCCGCTACTGAACTACGACCAAGTCGTGCGCGCTTTGAAGTTAATGCGATTGCAGGAGGGTTTGGGGTTGGGGGGACGCAAGATCACGGTATCGACCGCCGGGTATGTGCCCGGTATCCGCAAGCTCGTCGCCGAGGACCTCAACGTGGGCCTGGCTATATCGCTCAACGCCACCACGGATGAGATACGCGAAAAGTTGATGCCGATCAACCGCAAATACAAGATCGCCGACCTATTAGAAGCTGCGCGCGATTTTTTTGATCGCCGTGGTTATCGCGTCACCTTTGAATATGTGCTGATGGCGGGGCTTACGGATTCAGACGAGGATGCCTTGCGGTTGGCCAAATTGACCCGCGATACGCCCTGCAAGATTAACCTCATTCCCTATAACGAGCTCGAAGAGGACGGTCTCTACCGCCGCCCGTCCCGCCGGCGCTTGGATCAGTTTTACCGATTGCTCAGGGATAGTGGCACGGAGTTCACGGTGCGGGAGAGTCGCGGGCGCGATATTGATGCGGCTTGCGGCCAACTCTACCACCAACAAGAAAAAGTCCGCGCGGCGTTATGAATTTCAAAGGCCATCTCTGCAGTGGCGTTATCGTCGGTATTGGGATGGCCGTAGGGGCGACACGGCTGGGTTATATCGGTTCTGACGACTTGACCACGCAAGTCGCTGTTTCGGCTACTGCGCTTTTTTTTGCGCTCTTTCCCGATTTGGACACCTCTTCCGTTCCGCAACGCTGGTTCTTCCGCATTGTATTCTTCGCATTGCTCTATCTGGGGTGGACTGGGCGCTATGAATTGGCGACGCTGGTCGGCATCGTCTCGCTTTTACCTCTATTGGATCACCATCGCGGTTGGACCCATTGGAAGATCAGTCCTCTGGTCGTATCCGTGTTATTGGGCGCGATCTATGAGTATTGGCGAGCGCGGCACGCTTTTATGGGGGAGTTTGCCTGGGGCAATGTGCGGGCGTTGATCGAGGGCCATTGGGTTTTTCTGGCCGCCTGTATCGCCGGGTGGTATACCCATCTATTGTTGGATGGGCGTTTCAAGTTTTTTCCTACCGACCAAGGACATCACTGATTTAGTCCGCGGTTTTTTCAGCCTCTTCATCGTCCTGTTTTTTACCGACGAATTGTTTGATCTTATCTACGGCATCCGGTACTAACCCGACCAATTGGCCCCAGCCGACCTCTTTGTCGTTGAGGGTCATGATCTGTACCTTGCCATTGGCATCGACGATAAGGAAGGCGATGGGTTCGACGCTTGCGCCGCCGCCGGTTCCGCTTTGCCCCTTGCCTTCCTGGGCTCCTCCAGCACCAAAGCCAAAGGAAATCTTCGATACGGGAATGATGGTCAAGTCTCCGGCTTGTACCGGTTGTCCCACGACGGTTTCGGTTTGTACTATCCGGTGCAGTTCACCCAAAACCCGTTCGATTAGTGTCTCAACAGATGATGCCATTAAAAATTCTCCCGCTTGGCTCAGATCAGGCCTGGTTGCCGGCGAAGTAATCGCACGGCTAAAAAGCGATAAGCGACGTGTAGGCCAAAACGCCCAAAGAGCAAGAGCAGCAAACCCAGATGGAAATGGGCGACAAATTCTAGCTGACCGAAGGCTCCTGGGCGAATAAAATTAGGTACTACGTCGATCTTTATTTTATTGTTTTTAAAAGACTTAATTGCTTGAAGGTGGCTGCCGAACGTTCCTGTTTGTGCCGGATCGGTGAAACCTAGACTACCCTTTATGCTCAATCGCCTGAGGCCGATTGTTTGAGGTAGGCTAACGAGCAATTTGAGCCCAGGTTTGAGCAGAAGGCGCAACATGCCGATCAGGCCGCCTTTTTGCGATTTGTCCGCACGATGGTTTGCAGATTTGGGCGAAGTGATTTGGTCTGATGTTTTTGGCTCTTTTTTCGTTTTTTTGGCCTTGCTTTTTAGTGATAATCTTGGGAAAGGCATCGCTTTGCCCAAAAATACCGGCATCAGGAAACGATGTTGTTGATCGAAGCGAAATCCGAGGCCGATTGCGCCGCTCCAAAAAGCCAATTGTACAAGCAGTTGCCAGTTTGCAGGGAGTTCTTCGCGTTGAAAATGCAAAGATAGAGCAATAGGCAGGCATAACGCACCGAGAACAAGCGCCGAAAATGCGTAGAGCAAGGGGAGTAGCAGGTCTAGCATAACTAGGCAAGTGACTGGAAAACAGTAAATTGAAAAAATCAGGATTGGGCTGGATTCACAACGTAATTCGGGAGCATGGGCTAAGTCAAGTCCTTTCTTCCTTTGCTCGATAAGTAGGACCAGTGGAGCCGGTGTTTAGCCAGGAGAAATACCTTGACACTCCCCCCATTTTTCATTAAGGTTGACCTAGCGCAAGTTCCATCAATAAAAGTAGTTTAGGCTTTTTTATCCTCTGCGGATCTATGTTTTTTACAACGCAATTTTGACCTGTTTTTAGGAGGCTTACGACGAGCTACGGCAAATTGGTAAATTCGTTCTGGTGTATTGTCTGGGTGGTCGCAGCATTATTGGCCTTAGAGACTCGAGCTGAAGCTCGTTCGACCCTCAGTGCTCGCTTTGCCTATCAAGCCATCGCAGGCCCCGGCTTGCACCAGCAGGCCGTGCTCTATTTGCACTATTTTCCGGGCGATGGCGAGGCTATAATTCGCACTGTGCTCAAGTGTCCAGGGGCTGTCCAATTGCAGGGCGCCCAAGCGGCAGGAGGACAGGCGCGGTTCGAGGGGACGACTATAGAAGTAGACTATGCAACGAGCCCTAAAGTCGAGGAGAGCATTGATACACTCCATATAGACCTCATCGCCGACGAGATGACTTTACCTCCTTGGCCGATCGCCATTTATTCTTCGTTCGATCCAACAGGAGCAACCGCTCATGAACTAGAGATCGAATTAGAGGTCAAACCGCCTCCTGCTATTATTTGGTCGATCACACCCCGGCAGGTCTATCAAGGCGAACGCTTTGAATTGCGGGCCATCGTGGCTTATGATGCGGATGCTGGTCCGGAGATAGAAGAAATGCGCTGGGACTGGCCGCAAGGCTTGGCCTGGCAAGAGGGTGACGCTCCTGAAGCTTGGGAGGCCGGATTGGTGCCGGGCCAGGTCGATACCTTGACTTGGTCGGTCCGCGCGGTCGGGGATGAACCGGAGCAGATATTGTTAGCGGCGACCGCACGAGCTACCGATCAAAGCCCGTCGCCTTTGCGCGTGCAGGCTTTGCAGGTCGATCCATTGCCCGCCATTCTGATGGAGGCGGGGTTTATGGAAGTCGGCGAAAGGGGCCAAATTACTTGTATTTGGCGGAACGAGAGCGTCAACTCCATTCGCCTCGAGGCACTGCGCTTGGAAGTCAATCAAAGCTTCTCCGATGTCGCCTTGGTCGATGCGCCCGCAGGTGCTGCGCTCGTGCAAGGGGAAGGGTCGCAAGGACGCAGTATACTGGTTGATGGGCTAGATCGCCTGGACCCGGGCCAGGAGGTCCGAGTGTTGTTCGAGGCCGTGCCGCAACGGCCGGGGCCTTTTACTTGGCCGAGTTCATGCAAGCCCGTGGGGCGCGAGACATTTATCCCCTTGCGCGGTGCTAATACGGTTAATGCCGTTTGGGGCGGGATCGACGAAGCCGAAAGTTCAGAAGGCCAAATACCGACGGACTTAGAATTGGTGAACAAAGCATTCGCACAGGCGCTCGTTCGCCAGGTCGACGCATTGCCGTTGGTTCCGGGTACGCGGCTCTACTTACAGGCCGAAGATAAGAAGAACGAAGCCAATTGGGTGGTTGAAGACGCATTGATCGATGCCTTGCAAAAACGGGGGTACCGGGTGTTGGTCCGCCAACCGGAAGATGCGGAAGTCGATGTGGTTTTTTATCGCTTGGTCCGAGCTAGGGTCGTCTATTCCCAGGCTAAACAGGGGTTTTTCCCCTGGGGTAAGGAACTTCGACGGGAGGTCTATGGTGACTTTTTCCTCAGGCTCGAAACGGCGGCAGATCACGTCGTTCGCTGGGATCGCCGTGTGCAGGCGTATGATTGGGACTTGGTGCCGAAGGGGAGGGGCGAGGTGTTGGGTGGAGGCGATATGATTGAACAAACGGTCATTAAAACGGAAAACAAAGCGATCGAACGTAGCCTTTCGTCTGGAATAGTCGGCGGGTTGTT
The DNA here is from genome assembly GCA_015660315.1 of Candidatus Latescibacterota bacterium. Taxonomy (GTDB): domain Bacteria; phylum Latescibacterota; class UBA2968; order UBA8231; family UBA8231. Next base: position 9,294 of record DQLG01000754.1, on the reverse strand, counting down.
TTACATTTTCTTTATTTTGTGAGATTCAGTGTGCGTATTGCATGGCTTGCGAATAGGCGGTCCAGGGAGATCGACAGATGAAATATCTCCTGGTTCCATTGTTGATTGTAGGTATGTTTTTCTCGTTTTCCGCCGCGCTGGTGGCGATGCTTTTTTTTACGAAAACGATAGAGACGCCGCAGCAGCTGATACAATTCGTGACCGGTAGTAAGGATTCAACCGATGTTTTCGACGAGTTTCGGTTGAAGGAGGACCGCTTAAGCGAGCTTTTTGCGTTGGCTGACACCTATAAGACGCGCTACGAAATCCAGTCAAAAGAGTCGTCGGCGCTCGTAGAGAGCCTTGCGACTGAGAGTACCAGGTTGTTAACCTTGCAGGACGAGCTGGCGAAGAAACAACAGCGGCTCGAAGCTTTGGACGATCAGCAGGTCCAAGACCAGCGTTCGCAGAGCCTGGACGAGTTGGCTACGTTTTATGCCAAGATCAAGCCGGCTAGTGCCGCCGAAATATTGCAGCAGAACACGGAATTGAGCGATACGACCGTAGCGGCCCTTATGCGTAAGCTCCCGGCGCAGCAACTGGGTAAGATCATGAGTAATATGGCCCCGGACTTCGCCGCAAAGATCACTAAACTTATGCAAGATTTAGCCCGTTAACACTAACGAGGACAAATGGCCTGGGTATATATTTGCATAGCGGTCGGTGCCGCCGGCTTCCTCATCTGGATCATCATCGACTACCTCAATGCCTCCTCGGGTCTAAAACCAAAGGCGGATATGGCGCGCTTGGAGATTCGCGAGTGCGAAATGCAGATTGAGAGTGAGCAATCCGAGAGTGCTACGATAAAGCTGGAAGTCGAGGAGCTGAAGAAGGGGATCGGTGAGTTAGAAACGGAATTGACCGAGGTCAGTAAGAAACTCGAAGAATACCGTGAGCGCGAGCGTCGCCGCAAGCCCACCAATTTTAAGCTGGAAGACTGATCTCAGAATCGCGGTCTGCGGCCGGGGCTCGATTGTTGGGTGCCACCGTGTAATGGGCAGACGCTCGGCAGGGCCTCACCGATTATAAAGAGGTCTTCGCCTTGGTCGGGGCAGAAGCGGCTCGCCATTTTGTGGGTGTCGTTGCAAACGGCCAGACGTTCGACCAAATCCTCGGGATAGTCAAAACCGTGGTCTTCTAAGTTGCGGTAGGGTTCCACCGTCAGATACACTTCCTTCATAAATTGGACCCAGAGCGGCATCGCGGCCACCGAACCGGCCTGGCGCGGCCAGAGGCGTAGGCTTGGGTCGTCGATCCCTACCCAAACTCCGGCTACCAGATCTGGAGTGAAGCCGAGGAACCACGCGTCGGTATAATCGTTGGTCGTGCCCGTTTTGCCGGCGGTCTCGGGTTTGAATCGGTAGCGGGTGCGGATGCGGTGTCCGGTGCCGCCGATATCGTCAATGACCGAACGCATCATATCGGTGATCACAACAGCCACGGCAGGGCGCAACACTTCTCGTTTGCGCCCGCTTTCCTGCGAGAAAAAGATATTGCCGTCCTTGCTCTCCAGGCGACTGATCGAGGTGGGCTCGACGTAGATGCCTTTGTTGGGGAAGACCGAATAAGCGGCGACCATATCCAACAATAGGACTTCACTGGTGCCGATACCGATCGACGGGACGGGTGCGATATAGGTTGAAATGCCCATGTTGCGGGCATAGCCGCGAATCAGAGGGGGGCCGATTTCATCGGCGAGTTTAATCGCTATGAGGTTGCGCGACTGTTTGAAACCATCGCGCAAGGTCATCGGGCCCTTGAATTTTTTGTCGTAGTTTTCGGGGTCCCAGAATACGCTATTTTCCTTGTCCCACAGGGTCACGGCGTTGTCGTCGAGCACGTCGACCGGAAAGCGGTTGTTGTCGATGGCGGCGGTATAGACGAAGGGTTTGAACGAGGAACCGGGTTGTCGTTTGGCCTGGGTGGCGCGGTTGAACTTGCTGAGGCTGAAGTCGCGGCCGCCGATCATAGCGAGGATACGGCCAGTGGAAGGATCGATGGCGACGAAGGCGGCTTGTACTATGGCCGAGTCGGGCAACCCCTCGCTTGAGTCTTGCCGCGCCAGGTATTGATTGACTTTTTCCTGGACCTTGCCGATTTCTATGTTGAAGTGTTTTTCGGCGATGCGCTGCAGACGCGAGTCCAGGGTGGTGTGGATCGCGAAGCCCTCCCGGTAGATCGAGGTGCCGAATTCGCGCTGTAGCTGCTGGCGGACGTGCTCGACGAAATAGGGGGCTAGGCCGTAGGTCTCCTCGCGTTGGCGCCGTCGGGTGAGGATGGGATCCTCGCGCAGGCTTTCGTAGCGGGCGTGGGTGATCACGCCATTGTCGACCATGCTGCGCAATACCTGGTTGCGGCGTTTGAGGGCCCGCTCGGGGCGCCGGAGTGGGCTATAGCCGTTGGGTGCCTTGAGCAGTCCGGCGAGCAGGGCACTCTCTTCGATGGCGAGGTCTTCGACGTCCTTGTTGAAGTAGAATCGCGCCGCCGATTTAAGTCCGTAGGACCCGTGCCCGAAATAGACCTTGTTGAGATACATGGTCAAGATTTCGCGCTTGGTATACAGGCGTTCTATATAGACGGCGGTGATTTGCTCGCGGACTTTGCGCGCGTAGGTAGCTATGACGGCTTCGAATGAGGCGCTGCTGCGCTGTTTGCCAACTTCGCTGAAGATGTTGCGGGCGAGTTGTTGGGTGATGGTGCTTGCGCCTTGGCCGACGACGCGCATCGATTTTAGATTGGCTAGCAAAGACCCGAAGATGCGGCGGATATCGATGCCCCAATGCGAAAAGAAACGCTGGTCTTCGATAGAGATAAGGGCGGTCTGGATGGATTTTGGAATTTCCTCGTAGGTTAGGATCTCACGGTTTTCCTCGAGGAAATCCTTGAGGTGGCGGCCATCTGAGGAGTATACTTTAGTAACCCGCTTGGGCTGGAAACTCCAGGCGTTGATATCGGGTAGGTTGTCGTTGAAGGCTAGGTAGACCCCGACGCTGGCGAGGGCGTAGAGGGCCAAGAAGGCAACGGTGTAGAGCAGTAGGTGTTTGAGCATGGGATGTTAAATCGTTAAGAAACCTTGACTAATATCTCTTTGCCCTCTCTAAAAGTCAAGGTAGTAGTAGTAAAGGTAATTAGGTATGGAAGACTGGACATATGGGCTGGCCATTGCGTTATGGGCAGTATTGTGGGTGACGATTTTCGTCGATTACCGCAAGAAATTGATGTTGGTCATGCCCAGCGTCGAGCGTGTGGCGAGCCGTCGGCATGATTTTTCCACCAAAATATCGGAAGCCGAGAATTCTGCCCAGGAAATCTCTGTTAATATCGACAACGTGCGTCGCGAAATCGCGGAGCTCGAAGACCGACGTCGGGAATTCCAGGACAAGCTCAATGAACGAGAAATGGTTTTTATTTCTGCCGGATCGTTCAGGATGGGCAGTAATCAGGACGGCCGCGAAAACGAAACCCCACAACATCCGGTGCAGATTAAGTCTTTCTATCTCGACCGCTTCGAAGTGACAAATCTGCAATACAAGGACTTCATCGACGCGACTGATCGCCGGATGCCGGTGCATTGGCAAAGCGGTAATTTCCCCACGGAGCAGGCCGATCACCCCGTGGTCAATGTCAACTGGGAAGACGCTAAGGCTTATGCCGATTGGGTCAATAAGCGCCTGCCGACGGAGGCTGAGTGGGAGTGGGCGGCCCGCGGAACCGAGGAGCGGGAGTATGCCTGGGGCAAACAAGCCAACCAAAATTCAGCTAATTTCAACAACCCTGAGGGCGGTACCTCCTCTGTTAGTAAGTATATCAAGGGGCAGAGCGAGTTCGGGATTTGGGATATGTGCGGGAATGTTGGCGAGTGGGTTAACGATTGGTATGAGGCAACATACTATGCCCGCAGCTCCGAGTCCGATCCGCAAGGTCCTCCAGACGGGCGGCAAAAGGTCTACCGGGGCGGCGGTTATCAGACAAATCGCATCGATATCCGCGCTCTGTCCAGGCACAACGCGGTACCCACGACGTATCAGGATTATATCGGCTTTCGCTGCGCCCTGAATTCCGAGCAAGTCGGAACGGCCTAAATATCCTATTCATAGTAGCCTTTGATCCCGCGTGTGTTATAGTCTTGCAGATACTCCAGATGCGCGCTGGTCTGCGGATAGCGCTCGTCTTCCGGATAGGGGTAGCCCGACATGCCGTGAAAGGGCAATGGCTCGACGCTGAGCGAATTGCCCGAGTGAAAGTCCATGTCCTTGCCGAAGCCGTCGGCGTAGAGCAGGAACGATCGTTCTAGCCCCGCTGCGGGTGGGGGCAGAGTCGCGGCGTCGAATTCGATGGTTAGTTCGTCACCGTGAAACATGATCACAAAACGATCGTCGATTTCCTGAACTAATTCATCGACCGGGCCGAAACGGGTAAAAGCCCCGCTGTGCGTGCCCCAAGGCGCCTCTAACAACAGCTTGTCGTAGTGGTAACGGAAGGCGAAGGTGCCTTTGACGGCGGTATGGGCCGGATAGCCGCGCCAATGCAAGTCGCTGGCTGAAGGCTGCAGTCGCTGTACGAGCAAGGGGTCGGGCGTGGCTTCACCAATTTGCAGTTGGTCCCAGTAGAGTGCGGTGTTGGTCGTGATACGCAAGCGGGAGTCCGCAGAGGGGAAAATGCCCTTGAGGTCGAAGAGCATGTGTTTTGGCAAACCGGCTGGACAACCCATATCGGCGCTGACCTCGATCCATCCCCCCTGGCCGTCGGCTACTTCGAGGCGTGGTGGGTAAAGCGCTAAGCCGCGCTGGGCTGCACTCCAGTTTGCGGTGGAATGCGCGTAATCGACCCAACCGTAGCCGAGTAGTACGGGATGGGCATATTCGGACAGGTCGCCAAAATCCAGTTCGAGCGAATAATCTTCGGCATAGCCGTGAATATCGAGTCGGGTGAAACCCTCATACCACTCGTCGTCTATTTTCTCTAATGTGGAAAGCACGTCCGCGCCTTGGTGGTCGATCGCGGCTACCGGGGGGCGCAACTTGCGCAGTGGGTAAAGCCCGAATTCTGGATAGGGCGGTTGCGAGAGCAGGCGTTCATTGGGGTAGACATCGGCACCAGTGGGGTGGTCGACGGCGACTAACTCCAGCGCGTCGATATAAATGACTTCTTCTAATTGATTGGCTAACTGTAGGACGTAGCGGCCGTCTTTGGGGGCGAGTGGGCCCAGGCGCACATACTCGTCGGTATCGGGGCTGTTATATTGACTCGGTGCTGTCAAGTAGCCTATAATGGCGCCGCCGAGTATGTCGGTTACAAAGCGATAGCGCTCGCCATCCCAGGCGTAGAGGATGGGGCAGGAGGTACCCTTGCGGTCGAGTTCGGTAAGCTCGATTCGCTGACCGGCACCGGTGGCCAATTCGGTCTGGCGCACTCCGCCCGGCCAAAGGATGCGGATAAATTCTACCGAGTCGCTGGCCGCTACGCCGAAGTTCAATTCGCCAGTATGGGTCTGGCTGCGGACCTCGCGTTTCTGTAGGCGATTGGCGGTTTTTATCTCGACTTTGGCGCCTATGCCGGCGCGGTTGCTGTTTAGACCCTGCGTGGCGATCTTGATCCAGCGCCCTCCTTCGGTCTGATTGGCGAGCACCTGGCTATTGGTCCAGATATCGATTCGGCCGTCGCTGTCGAAGTCGGCCAAAAGCGCTGCCCCGTTAGTGGAATCGAGTACTTCTTGACGCTGGAATTGACCGGAGGTATAAGCGAGGAGTTGCAGCGGGCCGTCACCATGGGCAGCCAGGTCGAGGTCGCCGTCGTTATCGAGGTCGGCCGACAATAGGTGCTGGGGAAGCGGAGTCGAAGACGATACGCTCTCGATTGTGAAGGCTTGGCCATCGCGATTGTGATAGACCTGTAATTGGCCGGTATCGCTGACCAGGGCCAGGTCCATATAGCTGTCCTGATTAAAATCCTCGATGGTCAAACCGCTGCCCTTGGCTTGGTCCAGGCCGAGTTCGGCGGCGATATCGGTGAAGGTGCCGTTGCGATTGTTGGTGTAGACTTGCAGGCCTGTAGACGAGAGCAGAACGATATCCACGTCGCGGTCGTTATCAAAATCGGAGAACAGGGCTTGCTGGGCCTTTGCCCCGGCAAAACCCGCGGTAGCGCTGATATCGGTGAATTGGCCCTCGCCGTCGTTGGCGAGCAGGTGAACGCTGGAACCAAGGATCAATAAGTCGAGATCGCCGTCGTGGTCGGCATCGCCGAAGACTGTGAGGGCTGAGGCAACAGGCAGTTTTACGCTTGTTGACCAACGGCCGGGGTCCGTCGCGCGATAGAGCAGGGTGCCATCGGTGCCGCTGAGGATTAGATCGGCGCCGCCGTCGTTGTCGATGTCGCCGAAGGAGGCGCCGGTCGCTTTGAAGGCCTGCGGCGGCGCGAATGGGCTATTCGGCTCTTTCTCGTTTCCAGAGGCAAAGAGCGTTAACTCTGTTGTGCCAGCTAGCGCGTCGGGGCGATGGTCGGCATTGTAGTCGACCAACGCCGCAAATCGGGCGGGAGTCGTTGGAGAAGTTCCGATCGACGCGAAGCGGAACGGGCCGGCTTGGTCATCGCGTCCGGGATTGGCCCCACCGGCGTCGGCTACGGCTTCGGCGTATTTACCCTGGCCCTGGTATGAGGAACTGACGCCTTGGTGACCGGCTTGGCTGAGTTGGTTGAAATGCTCTAGGGTCTTACGCCAGTCGTCCTGCCGGTCTATACGGCGGTAGAGGTTGGCCAGGCCATAGTATGCGGAAACGTTGTAAGGGTCTAAGCGAATGGCCTCCTGGAAGTCGTCGATGGCCGCGTCGCTCTGTTCGAGTTTCGCTTTTATCTGCCCCATATAATAGCGTACGTGGGGGTCGTTCAGGTCTGCGGCGGCGACTTTTTGCAAGGACTCAAGCGCTTTTTGGTGCTCCTCGCCCTGAGCGTTGTAGATCAAGCCGAGCGCGTAATTGGCGTGCAGCAGCTCGGGGGCAATGGCGATGGCGTTTTGCAGGGCGGTGGCGGCGCTGTCGTATTTGCCGAGGGCATAATAGGCGATGCCGAGATTGGCGTTGGCGCCGGCGTAGTCAGGGGCTATTGTCAGGGCCCGTTGGAATTCCTCGCGTCCGCGGGTGTAGTTGTGCTGGTCCATGTAGACCACGCCTTGATTGTTGTGCCAACGTGCCCGTGGGGGGAGTGTCGTTTGTTCCTCCGGCGCCTGCTGTTGGCAAGCTGTGCCGAAGAGGGCGAAGGTGAGGGGCAAAAGGTGTTTTAGCACCTTGACGCTTTTACGAGCCATGGTTATATTTTCTCCTCGCATAATTGGTTTTCGAGCGAGAGTAGCTCAGTTGGTAGAGCCCCACGTTGCCAACGTGGTTGTCGCGAGTTCGAGTCTCGTCTCTCGCTCCATTTTTTGTTTTATTTCAGTTGAGTATAGCGAATGCCATCAGAGAAGGCCGATCCGCCAACGCGGGTCGGCCTTCTCTGTGGTTAAATATCTCTTTAGGCTGTGGTGTGGCGCTCTCGAATCTGCAATAGGGCCGGCAATAGGGTCACCGAGGTGATAAAGCAGGAGCCTAGTCCGACCAGCGAAAGCACGCCGATTGAAGTGAGTGCCGGGTGGATGGCGGGTACTAACCCCGAAAACCCGACCATGGTGGTTAGCGATGTGGCCAGCAGCGCCATACCGGTCGTGCGCAATACCAGGCGCAGCGAACCCTCGCCGGTCTCGCGGTATCGATGAAAGATATGTACGCCATTGTCGATACCCATGCCAATAATTGTCGGGAAGGCGACCATGTTGTAAAGATTGAGCTTGATGTCGAAAACGTACATAAAACCGGTCACCCATGCCAAAGCGGCCAATAGCGGTGTCATTACTAAAAAGGTGTCGACGAAGCTGCGCAGGTCAATCAGCAGCACCAGGGTGACGACGCTGAGGGTGAGGATGACGGCGAGTGTGCTGTCGTCGAGCATAACCTTGAGCATTTCGGCGATGATCACGTGCGAGCTAGAAGCCAAGTAGAGATTCCCCGAAGGGGTCTCGATCCGGCTGATCTCTTCGGCGAAGCGGATGGCGTTGAGCCCGTCTTTTAGTTGTACGGAGGAATTGATGGCCACAAAATTGAGAATTTCGCCGTCTTTGCTCTTGAACTCGTTGGTCAAGTCGACTGGTAGGTCGTAGAGGGTCAATTTTTTGACATTGAGATAGGGGCGAAGCGAATCGACCTCCGCCCGTTCATCGTCTGAGAATCGACCTTCTTCTTGATCAAGCAAAGCGCGGATCTCGCCGATCGTCGCCAGTTTCTCGTCCTGTTTTTTAGGCAACACCGAATAGACGCTTTTGACATTGAGGATGGTGGAAGAGTCGCCTTTGGCGGCTTTGATATCCTTGACTCTTTTGACCACTGCCATCGCCTCTTCGTAGCTCTCGGTGAGCACAATCGCCGGCGAGCGGCCCTCCTTGAGGCTTTCGGGCAGGCTGGCCTTGTTGACGCTGACCTCGGGCATGGGTTTGAGCTTGCTGAAATCGTATTCGAATTGAAGGTCAAAAGTGTGGAAACAGGAATAGGCGGTGGCCATAACTCCGAGGAATAGTGTGGTCCACGGCATCGGATAGCGGCCTTTGCGCAGCAGGTGCCGCGGGATCTCCTTGCGTTGCAAGCTAATCAGGCGGAAGCGTTCAGCCAGGACGATAAAGGCCGGGCAGATGACGACCATGGCCACTAGCGAAAAGAGGATGCCGGTGCCGACGATAAAACCAAATTCCGAGAACCCCTTGAAATCGGTCAGCAACAGGGAGTAGAAGGCCACCGAGGTGGTGACGGCAGTGGTCGTCAGGGCGCTGCCGGTGTGCACGACGGTTTCGGTCAGGGCCTCTTCAATTCCGGTGCCGCGGCGTCGGGCTTCGCGGTAGCGGGCAAAAATGTGGATGCCGAAGTCGATGCCCAGTCCGAAGAGGATTGCGAAGAGGCCGACGGTAATCATATTGAGGCTACCGATGGCCAGATAAGTCACGCCGAAGGTCCAGGCCAGGCTCATCAGTAAAGGCAGGGCGATAAAAAGGGAACCGAGTACTTGGCGGAAGTAGAACGTGATGAGCAGGAGCACGCCGAGGATGCTGTAGGTCGCCGTCGACTTGAGATCCTGCATGATGATCTTGACCTGGCGGGCACTGTTTTTAAAGCTGCCCTTGTAGACGTATTCAAGGCTGGGGTGGAAGCGTTTGGGGTCGATCGATTCGATGGTTTG
>DQLG01000165.1 GCA_015660315.1 Candidatus Latescibacterota bacterium | reverse complement strand
GCGCCGATCAGCCAGTGGTTCGGGGTTTCCGTCGCGATGGTCATCTTCGGCTTGTCACTATTCGTGATATTCCAGCGGCAATGGGTTGAAGCAGAGAAATTGACCTTTCCGTTGGCGCGGATGCCGTTGGAACTGACGAGCGGTTTTGACGGGCCACGGCGGATGCCGGATCTCTTTCGCAATGGCTTGTTCTGGGCCGGTTTCGGCTTGGTATTTTTGCCGATTCTCTACAATGTCTTCACTTATTTTACGCCAGGCCTGCCACTTAATGAGTTTTGGACAAAGGCTTCCGCGCTCGAATTGCCGCGCCCCTTGCCGAATTTGACGATTCGTATCATGGCCCCGGTGTTGGCGCTGACCTATATGTGTCCACTGAATATACTCGGCAGCATGGTCTTCTTTTCGCTGCTGGCCTCAGTCAAAATTGGCCTGATGGGGCAGACGGGCTTTAAAGTGGGCGCTTCGGGGCAGGAAATCGGCGCTGGCGGTATTTTGGATATGGAGAGCTTCGGCGCGGTGGTCTTTATCGCTGTCTGGTCGGTTTGGCTGGCTCGCGGCCACCTGCGCTCGGTGTGGCGGCAGGCGCGCACGGGCATCGGTGACGCCGACGAGGTGCGCCACTATCGCTGGGCGTTGGCTGCGCTGGCGCTGTCGGCCGTCTATGTTATCGGCTGGGGGGTCAGTCTGGGGTTGAGCCTGCCCTTGTCGATCGTGTCGTTTCTGCTGATGTCGATAGTTTTTTTCGTAACGACTAAGTTGGTTGCTGCCACCGGTTTTCCCTATTTGACGCCGAGTTGGGGCAATGCCAAGGGTGGGGTGTTCGTAACCGAGTTGATTGGTTCGGGCAATCTGTCGCAGCGGGATTTGGTCTCGTTCAAGATTTTTACCGATCGCTTGTTTTTCGGCAATATCCGCCTACCGGTATGGCCGGCGCTGCCGCACTTGCTGCGGATATTTTCCCTGCGCCGCCAGCCGAAAAAGGTGGTCACGATGGTGTTGGTGGCTTTTTCCGTCGGCTTTCTAGTCGCGGCGTGGGCGACGATTAAGATGGCCTATGACGTTGGTGCGAGCAACCACCTGCTGGTCATTATCGGGCTTTACGACCAGATCACCAATCTGCAACTCAACCCGAGGGTCGCCGACCCGGGCAAGTGGGCCCTCTGGCTGTTTGGCTTCTGCGAGTCGGCGGGATTGGCATTTTTGCGCGGGCGCTTTTACTGGTTTCCCTTGCACCCGATCGGTCTGGCCTATCAGTCGACGGCGGGCACTTCGATTTACTGGTTCAGCCTGTTTCTAGTCTGGCTGGCGAAGCTGGTCATTCTGCGCTACGGGGGTATTACAGCCTATCGGAAGGGCAAGCCGTTCTTTTTTGGCTTGGGGATCGGTTATGTGTCCGCAGTGGTTTTTTCTGGGGTGGTCGACGTGATTTTCTTCCCCGGTGAGATGCATGTGGTGCACGACTGGTGAGCTATGGTCTATCTATTTCGCGACCTCGGGCAGTAAAACCTTAAGTGCCCGCACCAAGGTGTCGACGTCGGCTTGTGTATTATACCCCTGTACCGATACGCGCAGGCATTGCTGGTCCTTGTAGCCGGTTATGGGCAGTTCGACCCCGTATTCGGCGAGCAGCCTACTTTTGAGCCCCCCTGCGTCGCAAGGCGGAAGCGGTATCAACGCCATTTGCGTGAACCATTTAGGATCGTCCGGGATAACTGGCGGCAGGCCGGTGAGTTCACCGACCCGCTCTCGGGCGTAGCGCGCTAATTGGTGGCACTGTTGCCTTACCTGCGGCCAATCGTGTTCTTCCATAAAATCAATGGCGTCGGGCACCGAGATAAACGACGCCGGGTCGCGGGTGCCTTGGTATTGGTGCTCGGCGATCAACCGCGATCCGTCGAGTTGGGCCCCGGCCTTGCCGCCGACGAGCGGGTCGAGCTGGTTGTGCATCTCTCTGCGTGCGTGTAGGAAGCCCGCCCCCTTCGGTGCCATCATCCATTTGTGACAATTCGCCGAATAGAAATCCGCCCCCAACGCGGTCAGGTCGAGTGGAATTTGCCCGGCGGCGTGCGCGCCATCTATTATACTGATGATACCGGCGGCTTTGGCTTTCTGTATTAACTGCTCGACCGGGAAGGTCAACGCCGTGGGCGAGGTGATATGGCTGCAGTAGAGTACGCGCGTGCGGTCGCTGACCCCGGACCATATGGCGTCGACGATGGCCTCGGTCGAGGTGATCGGCAGGGGGATTGGGCGGCGAATATACTGCGCGCCTGTTTTGCCGCAGACCAACTCCCAGGTCCGGTCGAGCGTACCGTACTCGTGGTCGGTCGACAGTATTTCGTCGCCGGGCTCCAAGGCGAGCGAGCGAATTATGGTATTGAGACCCAAGGAGACATTGGTGATGAAGACCAGGTCTTCGGCGTCGGCGTTGAGGAAGGCGCCGAGTCTTTGTCGCGCCTGTAATAACAGGTTGTTGAGACGGTGCTGCATAAACTCTACGGGCTGGCGTTCCAATTCGAGTTGCCAGCGCTGGTAACTCTCGAAAACCGGACGGGGGCAGGCACCGAAAGAGCCATGGTTAAAAAAAGTGACGTCTGGCCGCAGCAAAAATAAAGATCTTAAATCGTCGCTATGTTTGTCTAAGTCTCGTGTCATTTTTGTCGATCCGAATTAATGGCTTTGGGGGACGGGCATTGCAGTGCAGGTGCTGCAAGAGCGGGCCTACAACGTCTCTTATCGTGTTTTTTGCTCAGTAGCATCTTGGCTGCGTCGTCGTCGGGTTCAGCTTTCGGCGGCCAACTCTTTCATCGCTGCGACGAAGTGGTCGAGTTCGCCGATGGACGAATAGATATTTGGGCAGATGCGCACCGCGCCGGGATAGCCGGGGGAAACGGTAAAGATCTGGTAGCGTTCGTATAGCGCTTTGGCGAGTTCGCCGGGGTCTTTGTCTTTGATGCCCACAGCGCAAATGGCGCAGGAGCGGTAGGCCTCGGTTGGGGTATGGACGATGATATTGCGTACCTCGGCGAGCCTGGTGACCCAATAGTTTTTTATATAGCGCAGTCGGGCTTCCTTGCGCGCCAGGCCGATCGCTTGGTTAAAGCGCACTGCTTCGGCGATAGCGAAGAGCAAATAAGGCGGGCGGGTGCCGAAGTGGCCGAGTTTTTGGATTTTGTCTGTGGCGTAGTTCCAGTCGCCAAATAGAGGCCACAGCTTTTTGATCTTTTCCTTTCTGACATAGAGCAGGCCCGTGCCGATAGGCGCCATCATCCATTTGTGTAGGCTGGTGCCGTAGTAGTCGCCGTGCAGGCCGGTGATCTGGTCGGCGAGGTGGGCGAACGAATGTGCGCCGTCGATGATGACTTCGATGCCTTGTTCGTGCGCCATGTCGCAGATGCGGCGCACGGGGAGCACCTGGCCGGTAAGGTAGACGATATGCGATACCAGGATAACCTTGGTATCGACGGTAATGGCTTTCTGGTAGGTTTTGACGATTTCGTCGTCGCTCATGCTGTTGATCGGGATGTCGAGCGTTTTGTTGACGATGCCTTCGCGGGCCGCACGTTGTTTGAAGGCGACCTGCATGCTGCCGTATTCGTAGCGGCCCCAGATCGCTTCGTCGCCCGCCTTCAGGTCGAGCCCCATAATGACGATATTGAGCGACTCGGTGGTATTGCGGGTAATGAGGATTTCCTCTTCGGCGCACCCGGCGAAGAGCCCGAGCAATCGGGTCGTGCTTGCGATGTCGTCGAGCCAACTGTCGCGCATATAAAAGGCGGCGAGTTCGTTGACGCGCCGAGCCTGATTGTTGACCTCGTCGATGCCGGCATCGGGCTGAGGGCTGTAATAGCCGCTTTCGAAATTGATGAATCGGGGTGAGAGGTTGAAGGCGCCGCGGACACTGGACCAGAATTGCTCGTCGGTGGCGCTTTGCAGCGGGTTTTGCTCGCCGAGGTCTTTGCCCGCGGCGTGGACTTGGTGTGAACTGTCGGGTTTGAGAAGGGGGAAGGCGGAGGCGGCTAGGGTGATATTGGCCGCTTTTTTTAAGAAATCTCTGCGTGAATCGGAGATGCGCATCGCTGCTCTATTGGTCCTCATATTTGGGGTCTAACGCGTCGCGCAGGCCATCGCCCAAAAAAGAGAAACCCAGCATGGTCATGGCGATGGCAATAGTGGGAAAGAGCGCGAGGTGCCAGTAGACGCGGACATAGGCATTGCTGATGCCGACCATTTTGCCCCAACTAGCGAGCGGGTCGTTGATGCCGAGACCGATAAAGCTCAAACCCGCCTCGGCGAAGATCGTGCCCGGGATGCCGAAGCTGACGGCGACCAGGATCGGGGTCAGTGCGTTGAGTAACAGGTCGCGGAAAATGATCTTGCCGGACGGTACGCCCAGCGCCTTTGCGGCCAGGGCGTATTCCTGTTCGCGCAGGATGAGGAACTGCGCTCGCGTCAGGCGCGCGATGCCGATCCAGCCGGTAATGCTGAGGGCGATAATAATGGTCGGCAAGCCGCCTTCGAGCACGGAGATGATCAGGATGGCGAAGAGCAGACTGGGGAAGGCGGTCATCACGTCGATGACGCGGGAGACGGCGAAATCGATCCTGCCGCCGAAATAACCAGAGAGCGCGCCGACCGGCACGCCGATAAGCACTGCGATGGCTTGCACCAGCAGGCTGACGGTTAGCGAGGTGCGGGCGCCATGGATTAGGCGACTGAGATAGTCGCGCCCGACTTCGTCGGTGCCTAGGGGATGGTCCGGGTGCTGGAAGGGTTCGAGCAGGACCTTGTCGAAATAGGCGTGGTCGTAGGGGAAGGGAGCCAAAAAGTCGGCGAAGATCGCCAGGAACAAAACAAAGCCGACGATCGCCAGTCCAGTGACGGCGAGGCGGTTGCGACAGAAACGCCGGATGGCGTCGTTCCAGAAGGAGCGGTGCTCGAAATCGATCCCGTCGTCGAAATCGTCGGCCATTATGCCTCTTTTTTCGCGCCGAGTTTGACGCGCGGGTCGATAAGGGTATAGGCGATATCGGTCAGCATAAAGGTTATGCCCCACAACAATGCCACCAGCAGGAAGGTGGCCATGATCATCGGATAATCTCGGTTGAGGGTGCTGGTGACGAAGAATTTGCCGAGCCCGTTGATGCGGAAGATCGTTTCGATGAAGATGCTGCCGGTGATCAGGTTGGGTATTTCGGTGCCCAGTGCCGTGACCATTGGGATCTGCGCGTTGCGCAGTACATGCCGGCGCATCACCTTCGACTCGCCAAGACCCTTGGCTCGGGCAGTGCGCACGTAATCCTCGCGAATGACATCGACGATGCTGGCGCGCGTGTAGCGGGCGATAATGGCCATCGGCGCCAGGGCATAGGCCAAAACCGGCAGGATCCAGTCGCTGCAGAGCAGGCCATAACAAAGACAGTCGCCGGATTTGCCCCAACCGCCGGTGGGCAGCCATTGCCGCGCGACCCCGAAAAAGAGGATAAACCACATCGCGATGACAAAATTGGGCACGGTGACGCCAAGCATCGAGAAAAAGGTCACGATATTGTCGACCCAGGAATTTTGATGGTAGGCGGCGAACATACCGGCGGTGATCCCCAGGCCGAAGGCGACGATTATCGTCATGATGCCAACCTGCAAAGTGACCAGCCAGGTTTTGCCGATGAGCGCGGCGACGGTCGTCTGCGGTTGTTGGTAGGGGATGCCGAAGTCGAAGCGCACCGCGTGGCTCATATAATTGAGGTACTGCTGCCATACCGGTTTGTCGAGACCGTATTTGCGTTCGATGTTTTCCCGCGCCGCCTTGGGCAATTTGGCCTGTTGCGTATCGAAGGGGCCGCCGGGTACCGAGTGCATCAGGGTGAAGACGATCATCGATACCGCGAGCAGGACGAAGGCCAATGCCAAGAGCCGCCGGGCCAGGTAGATTAACATGGTTTGTCTCCCTGGCCGAGGGCTGGGCAGCGTGCCGCCGGGGATATTTCGGGCTGTTGCTTCATTATAATTATTGCGCCTTGCCGATATACATATCACCCCATTGCCAATCGTTACCGGAGTGGCTGCCATAAGTGCCGTTTGGACCGGGTTCGCGGATACTGGCACCGCGGACCTTAGGCCGCCATAGATCG
>DQLG01000015.1 GCA_015660315.1 Candidatus Latescibacterota bacterium | reverse complement strand
TTCACGCCCTATAAAGCCCAAACGCTCGGTCGTTGTAGCCTTGAGCGAGACCTTATCAATTTCCACGCGCAAGGTCTCGGCTAGCACCTCCCGCATACCATCTATATAGGGCGCGAGTTTGGGCCGCTGTGCCATTATCACCGCATCAATATGGGTAAGCTGAGCACCGCGTTCGTCCATCAGCTCGCGAACCCTGGCGAGCAAAATCAGGCTTGAGATATTTTCGTATTGCGCGTCGGTATCCGGAAAGAGCCGTCCGATATCCCCTGCCGACAATGCACCCAATAGTGCGTCGATTATCGCGTGCGTCAGTACATCGGCGTCGGAATGACCTGCTAGCCCCACCTCAAAAGGCACTACGACGCCGCCCAAGACTAAAGCGCGGTCTTCTGCCAGGCGATGCACATCGTAGCCCTGACCTATGCGCATACCCCTTGCGCCCATATTCTCTCCCCTTTCTCGCAATACCCACTCTGCCCAAGCCAGGTCTTCGGACGTAGTGATTTTAAGATTGTCCGCCTCCCCCTCCACGACGTGGACCACATGTCCTAACTGCTCGACCAACATCGCATCGTCGGTGGCCTCTCTATCGCTACCAGCCTCATCGTGCGCCCGTTGCAGAAGTTTCCGATCAAACCCCTGCGGAGTTTGCGCCCGCCACAATTTTTCGCGCTGGGGCGTGCCAATGACGCGGCTTTCCGCAACTTCCTTAATCGTCTCGACGACCTGTAAACCCGGTAGAGCGGCACCGTATTCGCGCGTCGCCTCGATAACCCGTGCCAAAAGAGCTTGAGAGAAAAAAGGTCGTACCGCATCGTGGATCAGGACGATATCGGCCGCGCTTTGTTGTAACCCCAAATACACGGACTCCCGGCGCTGGGCACCTCCAGGCACAACCGCCCGAACCTTAGCAAAACCTCCAGGTTCGATCACCTCTTGCCTACAGTGATCAAAGTCTTCTGGCCGCAGGACCAAAACGATATCGGTGATCGACGGGCTGGCTTCAAGGCGTGCAAGCACATGCCAGAGCACAGGTCGTCCCCCCAAGCTAAGGTATTGCTTGGGCTGGTCTGACCCCATTCTTTGCCCGCGGCCGCCGGCGGGAACAATCGCTGTAATATGCTCCATAATAGGATCTAACAGATCATCATGGCATCGCCATAACTGTAAAAACGATATGCTCGTTCGACAGCTTCGCGATAAGCGGCAAAAAGTTGGTCCTTACCGACAAAAGCAGCGACCAAAAATAAAAGACTCGAACAAGGCAGGTGAAAATTGGTCACCAGCGCATCGACAGCACCGAACTGGTAAGGTGGATAGATAAATTTATTCGCAAAGCCCTTAAAGACCTGCAGGTCTCCTGCTGAATCAACCCCAGATTCCAAAGTCCTCACCACCGTCGTGCCCACCGCAACAACTCGGCCGCCCGCCTCGCGACATCGTTTAAGGGCTTCGACTGTTTTCGCATCTATTTCACAATATTCGGCTTCAAGTTGATGTTCGCGCGGATCATCGCAACGCACCGGTTCAAAAGTCCCCGGCCCCACGTGCAATAGCACCTTGAGAACAGTTACCCCCTTAGCCTCGATTGCGGCGATCAATTCCGGAGTGAAATGCAACCCAGCGGTTGGCGCGGCGACCGCCCCGGGACGATCCGCAAATACGGTCTGATAGCGATCCTGATCAACCACGTCGGGCGAACGGCGAATATAGGGAGGCAAGGGTATTTCACCGATTTCCTCCATTCGACACTGTAAATCACCCACATCGAAATGAATCTGAAATCGCCCTCCCTGCAACCGTTGAACGACTTGCGCGCCCAGCGACCCATCGCCAAAGACTAGCCGGGTACCCGGTTTTAAACCGCGTCCAGGACGCCCCATGGACAACCAATCACCCGTGGGCAAAGGCCGAATCAATAATAATTCTACCCGCCCACCCGTATCCGCCTTGTAGCCAATAAGCCGAGCCGACATAACCCGAGTTTGGTTCAGGACGAGGGCATCACCCAATTCCAACTGATCGACAATATTGCGGAAATGCAAGTGTTGCAGCGAACCGGTCGCACGGTCCACAAGCAAAAGGCGGGACTGATCGCGCTCGGGGGTCGGATGCTGGGCAATCAGCTCTTCAGGAAGATTAAAATCGTAGTCCACCAGCTTCATAAGGTGGAGCAAACATATCCCTTGACCCCCAAATCGTCAAGCGGGCTCAAACGACAAAAAGCCGCCCCCTGCGGGAACAGCCCAGTTACCATACTGCATTTAACTTCAATTATTCGAGAAAGTTGCGTTTAAAGTAAAGACAAAGCAGCCACCGAACTGGCATTTGCCTGCACGAGCATCGCATTGCTGCTTTGCAACAGAATTTGTCCCCTACTAAGCTCGGTGACCTCTACAGCAATATCCGCATCGCGAATAGAAGATTCTGAAGCCTGAATGCTCTCGATCTCATTCTCGGTATAGGCGATGGTGAAGTCCAAGCGATTCTGCACGGCGCCCATTTTACCTCGCTCGTTCGCGACATTGGTGATCGCCCGGTCGATACCGGCTAGGGCTTGCCGGGCAGAGCCAATCGACCCCACTGAGAGCCTTCCCAAGTTGAGTTCATTGCCCGATGCCCGCAAAT
The DNA here is from genome assembly GCA_015660315.1 of Candidatus Latescibacterota bacterium. Lineage (GTDB taxonomy): Bacteria > Latescibacterota > UBA2968 > UBA8231 > UBA8231. The sequence goes on along the minus strand of DQLG01000015.1, from coordinate 1,004 downwards.
CGGCCAAACTGACCTCTATGCGATGGACAAACGACTCGGTTGGCCCCACTTGGAAGACGCCGCCGACGCCTTCCTCGACGACCAGATTCTGGCCATTTAAATCACCATCCACATAATCTCCCGTCGCCCCTACCGCATTCGCCCCAGCCAAAGTGACCTGAATGCCCAAACGATCGAAATTGGCGATGACAGACGAACCTGCTGCCACAGTCGCCCCATCCAATAAGTTACCGATATTCAGCGTCTGAGTCACCGTTCCATTGCCCAAAGTGAGATCGCTATCGCTTGCAGTATCGACAAAAGTAAATGTGCCCGCCTGGGCTGCCGACAACCTCACCCCAACGACACCCGTCGTGTTACTGGTGGTAATCGCAGTTGAAACCGTTGTCGATACGCTATTACCGAAACCGGTCAGCAAAGACTGCCTATTATAAGTGGTGGTTTGAGCTACTCGATCAATCTCCGAGACGAGTTGGTTGAATTCAGCCGCCACCGCTTCGCGATTCTTATCGTTAATCGTGCTCGAAGACGAATGCATCGCCAATTCGCGTATCCGCACCAAGATATTGCTGACTTCCTGCAACGATCCTTCGGCGATTTGTAGTAAATGAGTCGCCTGCTCGGCATTGCGGACATTTTGGTTTAGCCCCGACAACTCACCGCGCATACCTTCAGACACGACCAAACCTGCCGCATCATCCTTCGCCCGATTGATTCTAAGGCCTGAAGAGAGCCGCTCTATCTGGTGACTGACCTGCGTAAAATTGCGACGAATCTCATGCCGGGCAGTAATCGACAATATATTATTGTTTATTCTGAGTGGCATTTTATGGCGACTCCTTGCTTCCTTGCTCGATTAGAGAATCCCATATCCCCTAATTTGCCATAAGTTATTTATTAAACGAAACTTATCGTCAAAAAAGTCTCTGGGGGCCTAAATCCAAAAGCTCGAAGCGGAAAGGGGCTGTTCTGTTTATCGGATGCACTTCAACCCAACTTTAAAT
>DQLG01000364.1 GCA_015660315.1 Candidatus Latescibacterota bacterium | reverse complement strand
CGATGCGCCGGGTGCCGCTGAGTTGCAGGCGGAGTGCCAAGAATCGATAGCAGTCGAACCGGCGAATTGTGCCGATCCGCACCTCGCCGCTTTTGCCGGTCGCATTGGCGAAAAACTCGGACAGGGCCGAACCGTGGCAAACGTTGGATCGCCCCGACTGGCGGTCGTCGATTTGGTGCAGACCCGTTATCGATCGCAAATGATTGAGTCTGTAGCTCGGCAAATAGTCCAGTTGATAGGTAAAGGTGTCGCTCCGGGTGAAATTGCCATTGTCGCGCCGCATGCCGATGGGGTGTTGCGCTTCCTCTTGGCGGAGAGCTTTCGCGCTGCAGATATTCCTTTTGCGGTGATCCGGCGCTATGAAACTCTGCGCGAAGAGCCGGTAGTGCGGGCCTGTTTGACTTTGGCTATACTCGCTCACCCCGAATGGGGACAAAGTCTGTCGGTCTTTGACCTTTCAGAAGCTTTGGAACGAGCACTCAAGCCACTCGACCCACTGCGCGCCGAACTTGTCGCCCGGCATCTCTATGATTTGCGTTCAGGGCAGCTCAAAAATGCCAGTGAATTGAACGCCAATATGCGCGAGCGGATCGGTTTTGCCGCCGTCGAGCGCTATGAAATGTTGCGCGGGTGGCTCGAATCCTATCGCGCGGAAGAGTCCGGGGCCTTTGACCATTTTTTACGCCGACTATTTGGTGAAGTCCTCTCGAACTGCGAACTGGAACCGGAAGACGCACAAGTTTATAGTAAGCTTATAGCCTCGGCTTCTTCATTTCGCCAGGCGGCCCCAGCGATGGACCTCAAGGGCACAGACATTGGCAAGCACTATGTCGAAATGGTACTCGCCGGAGTGGTCGCCGCGCAATACCTGACCGATGTCGATCTCGAAGAGGCCCCGGAGTCGATCGCCTTGGTCGCACCGGTTTATACCTACCTACTCTCCGGACATGTGGCCCGCTATCAATTCTGGCTGGATATCGGTTCGATGAGTTGGTGGGACCCGTTGCATCAACCACTTACCAACCACTATGTGTTAGCACGCCGCTGGAATCAGGATGAACGTTGGACGGATGCGGTTGATTTTTCGATTCGCAACCAAAACCTATATCGCCTGGTGCGGGGACTGTGTCTGCGATGTCGAGGCGGTATCTATCTTTGCGCCAGTGACTCTGAGGGGCGGGGCGAAGTGCAGGATGGTCCATTGATGATGGCGGTGCAACAGGTGTTGCAGGAGGGCGCGTGAACCAATTTCAACCGCGCGAAGGTCAGCGTCAAATCCTTGACTATCAAGGTGGAAAGATGGGCGTATCGGCCGTGCCGGGCAGTGGTAAGACGGCGACAATTGTCGCTCTGGCGACCCGCTTGATCGCGGAAGGGTACACCGAGGGTGGCCAGGTGCTGATCGTCACCTACCAGAATGCCGCCGTCGATAATATTCGCTCGCGAATCCGCCAGCGATTAGAAGAGATGGACCTGTTGCAAATCGGCTATGATGTCCGCACGTTACACAGTCTGTCTTATGGCATCGTCCAGGCCAATTCGGCTTTGGCCGGCACTACGGCTGAATTCGCGGTATTGGATGAGCGTTCCAGCGGGGATTTACTCGACAAAGCGGTGCGTATCTGGAACGCGGAAAATAAGAGTGTTTGGGGGCGTCTTGGGCCGGGTGATTATATAGGCGAGCGGTGGGAGCAGGAATGGCGCGATATCGCACGCAAGGTGGCTAAGACCGTTATTACCAGCGCTAAGAATCGCCGGTTGCGGGCGGAAGATTTATTGGCGACGATCGGCGAGGGCGGTGGCGACGAACTCAATCAATTTTTGCGGATCGGTGCCGGGATATACCAACTCTACCAACAGCAGATAGAGACGATCGGCGGTCTTGATTTTGATGATTTGGTGTGGAGAGCAGTCGAACTTTTAGACCAGTACCCTGACCTGTGCGCTCGCTACCGACAGCGTTGGCCGGTAGTACTGGAGGACGAGGCGCAGGACAGCGTGCCGCTGCAAGAAGACTTGCTCTCCCTCCTGGCGGGCCCCGATGGCAACTGGATCCGGGTCGGCGATCCGAATCAGGCCATTATGAGTACATTTACCGCCGCGGACCCGCGTTATCTTAGGAGATTTCTCGAACGCGACGATGTCGAGGCGCAGGAGATGGCGATTTCCGGTCGCTGTGCACCGATGATTATCGGTCTGGCCAATTTTCTCGTCGAATGGGTTTCGGTCGAACACCCACTCGAAGAAGTCCGCGAAAGGGCGTTTCGTCAACAGCTTATAGAGCGGACGGAGCGCGGTGACCCGCAGCAGAATCCGGACGATGCGGACAGCGCGATCGGCTTTCGGGAATACAACAACCGCCAAGAAGAATTTTCTAGTATAGCTCGCAGATCCCATGCTTTCGTCGGCAAGCATCCCGATCTCACCGTGGCCATTTTGGTGTCGACCAATCGCATCGGTTATGAGATGGCTGAGCATTTGCGCGAGGCCGGGGCCGATTTCGACGAAGTCTTGCAAAGCCCGCGATCGGCGCGGCAGGTTAGTGGGGCGTTGTGCCAAGTAGTTCAGTTTCTCGCCGAACCGCTGGGGCGAAATCACCTAGAAAAAGCCTATCGGGCCTTGCTCGGTTTCTGGCCCGGACCGACTGGCCCAGGAGAGGAAGAAACGGTCGCGACATTATTGCGCAGTTGTTATCGACCTGAGGCGCTGCTTTATCCGGCTCCAGGCACCAAGATGGAAGAGGCCTTGCCGCCGGTCGATAAAGTCGAGGTGCAGGACTTGGAGGCGATAGCCCATCTTTGTGGTTATTTGCGACGTTGGCTCAGGGCGGTGTCGTTGCCGGTGGACCAGTTGTTGATGACCGTTGCCCAGGATCTTTTGCAAGAAGGGGATTTAGCTAGGGCGCAGAATTTAGCAACTTATTTACGCACTCGCGCTGATCAGAACATGGATTGGCGCTTGCCAGAATTGGCCCGTGAGTTAAGCCTCGCGGTCCAGGGCAAAGCCGGGGTATTGGCCGAAGAAGAGGATATCTTCGCCCCGCGACCGGGGCGGATCTCTCTGACGACGATGCATAAGGCTAAGGGGATGGAGTGGGATTTGGTCTATGTCATGGGGGTTGGTGGCGATTGGTTCCCCCACGATCTCGATGCTCGATTCCTCGGCGAATACGAATTCCTCGGCGGGGATCCCTGCGAGGATGCGCGGGCAGAGTTGCTAGGGCTGACAGGCGAGATCGGTTCCGTGCGGTTGTCGGCGACGGATCTCGCCCATGTCGAGGTTATCGCTGAACGCTTGCGTTTACTCTATGTCGCCATCACTCGAGCGCGGCGTTATCTGGCGATTAGTTGGAGTCGCGAGATTCCTAGGGCGACGCGCTCATTCGCGGTACCGGCCGCAGAGTCGTTCCGACAGTTGGAAGCCTATTACCAATTGCAACGTCAATGATAAACAAGGGATTTAAATTCAGCCAAAGCTCGCTAACGACCTTCAAGCAATGTCGGCGCCGGTTCTTACTGCGTTATTTGCAGCACATGCAATGGCCCGCCCCGTTGACTGATCATTTGAGCGAGTGGGAGCAAGCCATCCAGCGCGGCTTGTCTTTTCACCAGTTCATCCTGCAGGAGAGCTTGGGTTTGCATGTCGAGGCCGCGATAGACAAGAGCGATGATCCGCTGCTGCAAACTTGGTGGGACAATTGGCGTAAGCAGGCTCCGGATATGCCGCGAGGAGAGCTTTTTAGTGAGACGATGCTCTCGGTACCCTGCGGCGAGCGCCGCCTGGTGGCGAAGTTCGACCGAGTACTTTTTGCAGAAGACGGTCGGGTATTGATATTCGATTGGAAAACGGGGCGACGCAAACCCAAGCAGGCCGAATATGTCGATAATTGGCAGACCCTTGTCTACCGCTTCGTGGTAGTCGAAGCTGGGGCTCTTTTAACCGGGGGGCACCCGGTGGACCCGGCTAATGTTTCGCTGATCTACTGGCACGCGCAATATCCTCAGGCTATACAGCCCATTATTTATTCGGCCGTAGAGCATGAGGCTGCACGAAATCGGTTGATGCAGAAGATGGCCGAAATCGAGGGATTGCCAGATGAAGCGGCCTATGCAAAAACAGAAGATCTAACGGAGTGCCGCCGTTGCGAATATCATACGTATTGCGAGCGAGTTTCACCGCGAGGCGAAGACTGGGATATTGATGAGGACGAGCTGGATTGGGATCTATTACCTGAGGCGGAGCTCTGACGGTGGAGTGGAAAGACACCGGGACCACCCCCCCACTAGAACTTGCTGCACGCTTGGGGGTCTCGGACCTGGTAGCTCACCTGCTCTTTGCGCGTGGAATTCGCGATGAAACCGCAATGAAAAATAGGTTGAATCCGATCGCTGTCGAAGATTGGCCCTGGGCGGATGTTGCGGGTTTAGACGAATTGCTAGCGGTTTTAGCTGAGGCGAAGGAGGTTGGACAGGGAATTTTAGTGTATGGAGGGCAGAGCGCAGGGGATCAAGTCGCCATGGCCCTCTGTGTCGGGGGGTTGCGGCGCTTTGGTTTTGCCGTGTCGTATTGTTTACAGGGCCTGGCAAATTCAGTTGACATTACCGCGTTTGGTAGCCAGTCTGATTCTAAATATTTGCAGTTGAAGCTAGGGCTTGGTGCAGAGGCGACAGGGGTAATTTCGCTTACTGATCCTAGTGCGCAGATAAGCGTGCGGATAAGCGCGGAGCCCGACGAAATCGAAGGGGACCATCCTTTGTGCCTGGCTGGACGGGCGGGGCTTTGCTGGTGGCTGCTAAGAGCGCTGGCCAAAGGGCATAATGACGGTGGGAAAACGCGCGAGTTCTCTGATCTTATCGCCTTGTCGTCGATTGTCGACGGCGCGGCGATGTTGGGATTGAACCGTTCGCTGACCCAGTGGGGGGGGGCGAAACTGATTTATCGGCCCAGGACTGGTCTCGCGGCTTTAATACGGGCGGCCAAGCTCGTGCCCCCGTTCATAGCTTCGAATAAATATATCGATAGTTCGTTAGGTGCCCGATTGCGTGCGGCGGAACGAAGAGGGCTCGCGGCTACGTCAATCGATTTGCTATTGGCTGAAGAGGCCGGGCAGACGGACGAATGGGCAGTGGAAATCGAAAACGGTTATCGGGAAGAACGCTTGGCGCAGCGGCAAGAAGAGATGGTGCCGGAGACAGAATCATTGACGATTGAGGCTTATATTGGTTTGGCCCAAATGCGGCCGGTGTTGGGCCATGAGATCTCCCGGCTCGGACCTTTTGGCCGGCGAAATCCCGAGCCGCTGTTGGCGAGCCGCAGGGTTCGCTTGGTCAATGTAACCAGTACGGGGCTTTCGCGCCGGCATACTCGTTTGCTGGTTGAGGACGAGGAGGGGCACAGTCTTTCTGGGCTGTGGCGGCACAAAGAGCCTGAGGAGGTGCCGGGTGCTTGGGGAGATATCGCGTTCAATCTGCGGCTGGATTATTATCGCGGCAGCGAAAATGTGCAGTTGGAGATTGTTGATTTCAGGCTTTTGGTGGCGGAAGAAGATACAGAGTTAAAGCCGGAATTGCCTTTCAGTGTAGAGGATAAACGTACCGTCAGCGATCGTATGGGCGAACTCGCGAAATTGTTAGAGAGAGACGCGAGACTACAGATCTGGGCGGAAGCAGGTGAGTCTCCTGTGTCCGCGACAGCACGCGATAAGCTGCAGCCGGGGAAGGTGTTGGTCCTCTGGACAGCTCCTCCGGGTCCAAGTATTCTGCGGGAAGCGCTTGAACGAGTCGGGCCTAGTAAAGTCGTGTTGCTATCAGCTGAAAAAGACACGGTCGTGCTCGGTGATTTTTTGCGTCATTTGGGCGGCTTGGTCAAATGGATACTTGCCAATCGGGACGGAATTGTAGGAATAACTGAGTTGGCGGGGCGTCTCGGCGAAATGAATGCGACGGTATTAGCCGGTCTCGAGTTGTTGGCCTTCAAGGGGCTATTGGGGTATCGCGAAGAGGGAAAGCGGTTATATTTTTCCCGAGAAGCCAACTCTGGGGCGCAAGCCCCGGAGCGTTTAGGGGATCTATTGGCGGAGTCAGCGGCCTATCGAAGATATTTCGCGCAAGCACCGGCGGTTGAGATACTGCAGTTGTCGACTGACGCGATTTAAGGCGGTTGGCGATGGTTCGTAATCGCTGAGCTTTAGCAGTAAAATCGTTATCCCTTGGCCTGTTCATTTTTTCGAGAGGGCCTAGCCTAACTGATCAGCTAAAGAATACTTTCCCTCTGCTTGATTAAGAAAGAAATTGGCCATTTTTTTCAAGTGCTCGAGCAAATCGGCGACAGTGGTCTGATAGGGCCTTTGGCGTATGTTTCGATCTCCCCCTATATGATAATGGAAATAGCGGATAATGGTTCAGGTCGGGCCAATAGGTCAGCCGAGGATAAAGACCAGGCCAGTTACTCCAGTTAACCAACTGACAATCAACCAGAATCCGGCTGAACCAAAAGCACCCAATACTGACCCGAGGAAGAGCGGACGTAGACGCGTATAGAGAAACGCCCCACCGTATTTGAGGATCAAGGCTTTGCAAAGCCAAGCGATAAAGACGGAGAACCATACGTGAAATACTGGGTGGGTCAAACCCAAGGTCAAGCCGATGGGGTGAATAGGAAAACCGACGAATCGGGCTTTGATAAAAGTTAGTATGCCCATCAGTAGCGCACCTATGCCGGTAAAACCGAGATGCCACAGCTGGACCGGTTCCGGATTCTTGATATTACGGGAGATCCAATTGCCCGTATAAGAGGGGAGACCGTTGAATTGCCAACCGCTGAGATTGATACCGCCGTATTGGTACGATAGCTCGATGACGGCGTAGGCTGAGCCGCAAAGAGTGATTATGATGGCCAAGACGATGGCCCAGAACAGCCGGCGGGATTCCAAACGGGTGACTTCGGCCAATTTTAGCCCCGTCGCTGCGGAGGCCATGACAAAGGTGCGAATATCGGCAGACCAAGCGAAATTGAGCCCAAGGGCTGTTAAACCGGCGGGGCCGACGGCGCCAGATCCCATGGCGTTAACGGTAAATACAGGAGAACAAACGGTAGCCCGACCGTAGGCCAGTCCGGTTTGCGAAACAATGCGGGCTAAGCCAATAAAAATCACTAAGGACGACAGCAGAAATACCAGCGCGGTAGGCAAATTCATTCCCGCCATGGCCAACCAGATCAAGCATAGGCCAAAACCGCCGATTGCCCCGAATGTAGCAGCCCGATAAGAGAGCAATTCTCCACTGTCGTCAATCGACTCGTCACCGCGAAAGGCTTTGCGGAAGACGTCCCTGAGATGCTCTCGGCTATTCCAGAAACTGGAGAACACAAGGAAGAATAATGCTCCCAAGGCGATATGGGCGACACTCGGTGGGGCTGGATCGGAAAAAGGTTGGATCGGTCCTATACTCCAGCCAAGCATGCGTTGAATACCTGTTTGCAATAGCGCTAAAAATGCGAAAAACCACACGCCAAAAGAAACATCGAGGCTGAGTAGGTAGGCTAAGCCTATTACTTCGAAACGGGGCGTGCAGTTCATGTAGACCGAATTGCGCATAATTGGCACGATTAGATTCAGGTCTATGCGTGGAATGAAGTTATAGAAGGCGTGTAGCCCGTTGATTAGGTTAATCACGAAGGGTAGCGAGAAGCCAACCCAAGTAAGGTGATTGCGGAAAATCGCCGGTAAAAACTTACCCTTGGTTTGTTGGCTCATCTCCATCGGTAAGGTAGCTAATGGAAAGAGTAAGCGTTCGCGTTCAACCCATTGTTTGCGTAGCACGACCAATAGGCACAGGCTGACGCAATACAGGG
>DQLG01000350.1 GCA_015660315.1 Candidatus Latescibacterota bacterium | reverse complement strand
ATAGCGGAAATAAGAGGCGATCCTCCTTCCGATACGAGTGATTCTACAGCCGTTTACTAATATGTTGACAAAAACAAACGAATCGTATATTATAGGTCGATCTTAGCCGAGAAAAATTGACCTAAGCATAGAATTTTTCAAGGTTTTTAGCGATTATGGAAAGCGACATTGGTCCGCTCCTTGGAGAGTGGGAATACGCACCTGGTGAGTTGAGTGTGCGCAAGATTGACGGGGGGCGCGGCGGGCAAAAAATCCAGATTCGCATGGATCTGGGTTTGATGCAGCTGGAGTGGAGCGGCCGTCCTGACGCCATCCGTCCGCACGGTTATGCCTCCCTCTTGGATTACTACCAAGAGAAGAAGGCGGAGCGCGAAGGCGATCAAGGTCCAGGCACCTTCAGCTTGTCGCGCGAAGACTGCTGGGATCTGGCGCAAGAGGCCATGAAGTACTATTGGCGGCGAATTAGCTTTTTCGAGCTAAAGGAGTATCAGCGAGCCGAAGAGGATGCAAAGCACAATCTGAAGATCCTCGATATGTGTTACGATTATGCAGAAAACGACGAGGATCGCCAATTGGCCGAGCAGTACCGGGTCTTCGTTACCGGGCACCGGATCCAAGCTCGGGCATTGGCTTATTTGGATGAGGACGGGCATGAGGAAGCTGTCGAAGAAATTCGCCAGGGCATTGTTGAGATTGAAGCCTTTCTCGAGAAGATTGGTCAGTTGGACCACTTAGATGATTGCCCAGAACTGCTCTTTTTGCGCGAATGGGAAAGCGAAGTAGAGACCAACAGGCCGCGCTCGCCTCGCGAGCGCCTCGTCGCTGAGTTGCAGGCCGCGGTTGAAGCAGACAAATTCGAGTTGGCCGCATCGCTTAGGGACCGACTGCACTCGTTGGAGACCGAACAGTCCGGCCAGGAGCTTTGAGGCGCCGGTCGACCTGGGCGCGATACCGGTTGTGGCGGTGGCTGAGTGGGCAAACCTCTCGGCCCTTTTGCTTTGTTTTATTCGGGCTGCTGGGTGCTTGCGGGCAGATTGGTCCGAAGGCGCCTTTGCACCCGACGGTTGAGGTGGTACAAGACGAACTGCCCGTAGAGGGCGAAAATCTTCTGGGCTTGCGGTTGTTCAGGCCCGGTACGGGCTCGCGCCCGCTATTGCTCTCGCTGGAATGGGAAGCGCCCTCGGGGCGGCGCAATAAAGTTGAACATCGCTTGCAAGTTCCGGGAGGAATTCCCGGGCGATATGCTTTGCCCTATCGTTTGCAAGAGGCCGGAATGCATCGCGCCGTCTTGCGGCTCTACGATTTAAAGCTCGGTACGCAGGTTCATGCGGTTGAGGATTTGCTGCTCTTTGCTCGGCCCGCCTGGGAATTGGCGGTGGATCGTTCGTATTATACCCGTGAAGGGCAGATACGCTTTCGCCTGCGATGCAATAGGCATGACTTCGCTCCGATTCACGCAATCGTGGAATTGCGCCGTGGCGCAGAGGTGCTGGATCGGGTGGATTTAAACCTGGTCGGTCGGGAGGCGCGCGGAGCTTTTGCCGCCGCTGCTCTGGTCGAAGGCCAGTACCGGGTCGTCGCTCGTTGGTCGGATACGGCCGGTGCAGTGGATTCGCTGGAAGTTGGCTGCAAAAAGCTCGTCCCGGCTGAACGAGAAGTAAAGATAGACCAATTCAGCCAGTCCTTGCTCGTCGACGGTGTTCCGTTTTTCCCCGTTGGGCTCTATTGGTTACGGGCTGATATGCTCGGCGAGATGCGGCGGTTGAATTTTAACTCCGGAGACTATTTCTACAAGCTGCGCGGGGAGGAAGTCGCCGAGCTTATGGATGTGGCGGCCGAGCAGGGTATGCAAATACTGCTCGAGCTGAGCGAACACGCGCGGCAACAGCCCGAGCCGGATTATGAGGCAATCGAAGCGGCTGTCAAACGCTATCGGCGTCATCCAGCGCTTTTGGCCTGGTATTTGGTCGACGAGCCGGACGAAACTAGCATGGATCCTGCGGCTGCCCGTAGGATATACGAATTGATTCGGGAACTCGACCCTTATCATCCCGTCTATCTAGTCAATAATAGGCCGCATACTTATGCGACCTATGCAGGGGCCAGTGATATATTGGCCATAGACGTATATCCGATTCCGCGCTATCCGATTACTCGGGTGCGCGATTCTATGCGGCAAGCGCGCTGGGCTTCGTTGGGCCAGAAACCGGTCTGGCTGGTCGCTCAGGCATTTGGCGGGGTGGAGCATTGGCCGCGTGCACCGACGGCCGTTGAGTTGCGCAATATGGTGTATCAAGGTTTGATCCAAGGGGCTGGCGGCGTATTGTTTTATCGCCATTGCCAAGAGGATGAAAGGCATATTCAGCCTCTTGCCCTATGGAAAGAAGTACAAACCCTTGCGGCCGAACTTGCTGAACTGGGTCCCGTGCTTATGCAGCCAGCATTCGATGCTGGGGCGCGGGCGGTGGGTCGGGGGGTGGAAGCGCTAATCAAAAAGCACGGGGACGACATATATGTATTTGCCGTCAATGTCGATAAAGAGCCAAGGCGTTTTGAAATACCTCTAGAGGATTTGCCGCCCGTGAATCGAGTGAGAACGCTTTATGGACTCGCTGATTCGGTGCTCGAAAAAGGGTGGTTGGTTGCGGAATTAGAGCCGCTTGGGATGGCGGTTTACCGGTTGGAAATGGCCGGCATTTAAGTTTGCATAGGTGGTCCACCGGCTCTCGGGCCGTTAAAGAAAGAGGGGACTATAGATAAAAAGGTAGCGCTTAACAAACGGGACAGAGAGAAGATTCGGAAAATACTCTTGGCGCGGCGGACCGAATTACTCAGCGATATGGATGGCACCGAACACGAGATTGACGAATTGCAAGACCCCAAGGCGGATGATCTCGATCGTGCTGTCGAAGCCGGGGCGATGGAACTCTTAGTGGCTCTAGGTGATACCGAACGCCGGGAGCTTGAAGAGGTGACGCTGTCGCTTGAGAAGTTGGATACTGAGACCTATGGCAAGTGCGAAGCTTGCCTGGAGACTCCGCTAAACCTGTGTCCGACCTGTCCGTTTATCCCTAAGCCGCGCTTAGAGGCCTTGCCGACGGCTCGACTCTGTGTGAGTTGCCAGGAGGCAGAGGAACAGAATCAGATTCCGTCTTATACTCGTTTGCGTCCGCGGCGGATGTTCGGCGAGGATATTGAGGAGTTTTCCCATCCGCTGATGGATTCGGATGACGATAAGTAGGTCTAGCGACTTATCGCTTAGACGAAGATAATAATAAGCGGCCCGGGTGTTATACCCCGGGCCGCTTATTGTTTTGTCTGGGTGGCAATATGCGTTATGGTCGCAACTCTTCGAGATGGGCCATTGTGGCTACTCGCACGTTTTTCAATTCTCGTTGGTAGGTGATGATCGCCTCAAGCCCGTCGATCTGGGCGCGGGTAAGATCGCCCTGGGCTTGCAATAGCTGTTGGCTATCGGCCAGGCCGAGTTCGAAACGGCTCTGTTCGACATCGTAGGTGCGTTGGGCGAATCGCAGGGCGGCCTGGCGCAAGTCTATCTGTCGTTCAGCTTCGTTGAGATTGCGGGTGGCGTCACGGATCTGGCGCACGATCTGCCGGCGTTGCTGCTTGCGGGAAATGCGGCTTTGCTCAAGGGCGATTTGCGCTTGGTTGAGGCTGGCGCGCCGCTGGCCGTTGTCGATCAATGGCAGGGCTACCTGAATATTGACGCTCCACCGGTTGCGCTCGAAGTTGCGGCTGATATCGCCAATATCGCCGCCGCGGCCCCGCAGGCTGAGATCGGCGTTTAGATTGGCGGTCATGCCATTGCGGCGACGGGTGTCCTCAAGATCGAGTGCGCGGATTTTTTCGAAGATCTCGGCCCGTTGCATATCGCTGCGGCGCGTCAGGCCGATTTCGAGTGCGCGGTTCGCGTCGATCGGGTGCAGTTCGTATTTGACTTCCGTTGAGACGTCGAGTGGTGCGGCGGCGTCGAGTCCGAGGGTCTCGCGCAGAATGTCTCGACGTTGTTCAATGGCGGTCTCAGCTTGCGCGAAACTGGCTTCGGCCTGTAGCATTTCAACCTGCAGACGCAGGGCTTCGACTTCGGCGATAAGACCGACTTCAAATTTCCGCTGGGCCAGCTCTAGATTGGCGTGCGATTGCGCCAATCGTTGTTTTTCGATTTCGAGCCGACGGATGTTTTGCACCAAATTGTAGTAGTCGTCGACGACCTGGCCTTCGAGTTGCAGGTCTTGACGATCAAAGTTGAGACGGGCGCTCGTCAGGCTGTGTTCGGCGCGTTTGAGTGAAATTTCCTCGCTGGGGCGGTTGAGAATCTGGTGTTGGTAATTTAACCGCATGTCGCCAGATAGGTCGAGGAAGTCGGAACGGCGGTTAGACGAGAAACTCCGTCGCAGAGCCGTAGTGTTCAGCGTGACTTGGCCCAAATGGCGCACGCGCTGGGTCATGCGCAAGTCGCCCGAATACTGGAAATCCGTGTTTTCTTCGCGGACCCTGGTTGCCAGGGCGATATTTTCCTGGGTATCGCGCAGTTCGGTGAAATTGGGCGCGGTGAGATCGGCGCTCATATTAAAACCAAAAGGCGCCCGTGCCGATTCTAATTGAGCGTGGGTGCTGGCCAGCGTTTGGTAATCGCTCTGGTGTTGCAGGTTGTTGCGCTGAGCCAAGGCTATACACTCCTGCAGCGAAAGGACTTCGGCTGTTGAGAGCGTATTAGTAAGCAGTAAGGCGGCCAACGCCCATAGGATTTTCATCATAAAGGTCCTGTGTTTTTTATCGATTGTACGTATCTTTAACAACACTTTCTTATACAGTGGACACTAAGCAATAAGGTGGACCTTTTCAAGTCTGAATAAAGGAATGATATGGCGCATTATTTAGTGACCGGTGGGGCGGGCTTTATCGGGTCCCACTTGGTCGAAGAACTTCTTCGTCGTGGTGAAAAGGTCCGGATCTTGGATAATTTCTCGACCGGCAAACGGGAGAATGTCGATGCTTTCGCGGGGCGGATCGAACTAATCGAAGGCGATATCCGATCCCATCATATTGTGCGCGAGGCGGTCGATGGTGTGGATTTTGTGTTGCACCAAGGGGCTTTGCCGTCGGTGCCGCGCTCGATTAACGACCCGATCACCACCAACGAGGTCAATGTTACCGGCACACTCAATATACTAGACGCGGCTAAAGACGCGGGCGTCAAGCGGGTCGTCTACGCCTCTTCTTCTTCCGTTTACGGCCCAGACCCGGAATTACCCGTTCGCGAGGATATGAATCCGAACCCGGTATCGCCCTATGCGGTAGCAAAGCTGACGGGCGAGAAATATTGCCATGCCTTCTCAAAAGTGTATGGCCTGGAGACGGTAGCGTTGCGCTATTTCAATATATTCGGTCCCGGTCAGGATCCTAAATCCCAGTATTCGGCCTTTATCCCGCTCTTTGTCGTCGGTATGATGGAGGGCCAAGCGTTGACGATTGACGGGGATGGGTTGCAAGCTAAAGACTTTACTTATGTGAGCAATGTAGTGGAGGCAAATTTGTTAGCGGCAGTAGCCGAAGGAGTCAGCGGCGAGGTGTTTAATGTTGGTTGCGGTACGAGCACTAGTGTTAACGAGGTAGTGGGGCATATTCGCAAGATCATTGGTGCCGAAGGCAATATCACCTATGGGCCGGCGAGGGCCGGCGATGTGCCGCAATCACTAGCGGCAATCGATCGGGCGCAGGAAAAATTGGGCTATGAGCCGCGGGTATTGATTGAGGAGGGGTTGCAGCGAGTGGCGTTGTGGTTTCGCAAGGGGGGCAAGTGAACGCTCAGCGCATCCTCATACAGCGAATTGAAGATCGGGAAGCCAAGGTTGCGATCATCGGTTTGGGGTATGTCGGTTTGCCATTGGCTGTCGAATTCGCCTCAGCAGGTCTTGAGACCGTGGGTATTGATCTGAACGAAGAGAAGGTCACGCAAGTCAACGCCGGCGAATCGTATATCGCCGATGTTCCATCCATTGCAGTGCGGGATCTGGTCGAGACCGGCAAATTACGGGCTACGACCGAGGCATCGGCACTGGCCGAGGTCGATTGCATTTGCATCTCGGTGCCGACGCCGCTAAGCAAGACGAAGGATCCGGATATATCCTATATTGTCGCCGCCTGCGACATGATCGTGCAGTATTTTCGCCCGGGCGTGCTGATCGTTTTGGAGAGTACGACGTATCCCGGGACGACCGAAGAAGTCATTCTCTCGCGTCTTGATGTCGGCGGGGCGTTGGTCGGCAAGGATTTTTTTCTTGCGTTCTCGCCCGAGCGCGTCGATCCCGGCAACGAGCAGTGGAAAACGCGCAACACGCCCAAGATCATCGGTGGTGTGACTTCGCGTTGCACTGAGGTGGCGACTGCGCTCTACCTCCATGCCGTCGACACGCCCATACCAGTATCTTCGCCGGCTGCGGCCGAGATGGTTAAGATACTGGAAAATACGTTTCGTTCGGTGAATATTGGCCTCGTTAACGAGATTGCTCTGATTTGCGATCGTCTGGATTTGAATGTCTGGGAGATTATCGAGGCGGCGGCGACCAAGCCATTCGGATTTATGAAATTCACACCGGGGCCGGGGCTGGGTGGCCATTGTATCCCGATCGACCCGCTCTATCTCTCCTGGAAAATGCGCGGCCTGAATTACGAGGCGCGCTTTGTCGATCTCGCCGACAAAGTCAACGCCGAGATGCCGCGCCACGTGGTCATGAAGGTCATGGACGGGCTCAATGATGACGGCAAAGCGTTGATGGGCGCGCGGGTCTTGGT
>DQLG01000043.1 GCA_015660315.1 Candidatus Latescibacterota bacterium | reverse complement strand
TTATACGGACACCCCCCGCACGACATCGGGGTCACCCTGGGCACGGCCGGATACACCCTGTCGAGAACCGCCCGAAGGGAATCAACCCTGCCAACTTCCGCTGCAAGACGCGGCGCCAATTTTTGCGCCAACTCCTCGGGGTCGACTTCCCCGTATGAGGGGATAAATGGTTGCCCTTCTTCGTCGTATTGACCATAGACCGCCTCAACCCCGGTATTCCACAACGCAGCCTTTACCGCTTCTTCCACAAAGGGCCCAGGCTCTTCGACGACATACACCCATCGCAAATCCTTGGCGAATTCTCGCACGACTCGCTGGTCAAGGGGGTAGGCTACTACTAAGTGCAGAATAGGGACGCGCAATCCCAGATAGGACAGGGCCTGACGCACATCAGTGTAACTTTTACCCGTGGCAATAATGCCAATTTCACCACCCGCATCAGCATCGATAATGCGATTGAGGTCATTGGCCCTGATATAGGCTTCGACCAATGGCCATTTCTCCTCGAGCAACTGACGCTGCATGGGTAAAGCACCTGTGGCCATGACGATCTGGTTGAATTGTTTGGCATAGGTCCGCTCGGGCAAAACGATTTCTGGGCACACAAGACGCAAATCAACCGTACTCGCCGCATCACATACCGGGGTCGTCAATTTCAGCGAAGTCACAACACCTGTATGGCGGGATAGGGCGATGGCATGCAAGCCCAGACGGATTATTTCTTCGACATTAGCTGGGTAAAAAGTCGGAATCATACTGCTGCGCAACACCCAATCACTTGCCCCAGGCGACACCGAACTTTTAGAACGGTGATCCTCGCCCGACAACAAGACAATCGCTCCCCGCTTCCCCGTGCCGCTCAAATTCGCCAACCACATCTCGTCGGGAATCCACATCGTGCCGTGGGCTTTGCCATACCAAAAGGCAT
The DNA here is from genome assembly GCA_015660315.1 of Candidatus Latescibacterota bacterium. GTDB lineage: Bacteria > Latescibacterota > UBA2968 > UBA8231 > UBA8231. Next base: position 2,912 of record DQLG01000043.1, on the reverse strand, counting down.
CAACATCCCCACTCGCCGCGAATTGGCTGCCCAAGACGGCGGAAGCGGCAGTTTTTTCGTTGATGCCAAACTGGTGAACGGTGCGCCCCTGGCGATTGAGCGTTTCGAGTTGCTCAACAATCTTTAGGTCTAACCCACCCAGCGGCGACCCTTCATACCCTGTGAAATAGGTCTGATTGATATGGCCGCTTGCCTGATCCAGTCTTTGCTTTTCCAATACCAGGCGAATAATCGCTTCCATGCCCGTTAGAAAGACTTGTCCGTCTTGCTGCTGAAATTTATCCTGAATATCCATTTCTACTCGATGGTCTTAATCTTGTTTTTTTAACCTGTTAGAGTATATCAAACCCCTTTGCGCTCGGCAAGAAAATGCAGAGTATTTCCCTCTTGTGGCCGCACTGGTTGTCCGTTTAAAACAATCGATCAGAATAGTATTGCCTGTTGGTTCATATGTACTTATATATTATTGTGTTCGCGATCGACCGAACTGCACCGCATAGCTATATGAGTATTTGGTGCATAACCTTTTTATTTTCAAAATCTTGAGTTAAGAATATGGCTGAGAATATCGACGAACTCACGATCCACTACGAAGAAGATGGAAAAGTTTTGCGCAAAGAAGTCGCCAAGGAAGTCCTCAGTAAGGGGGCATGGGCGACGATTATGTATCTCTATCAGGATCTAGACCGCAAAACCGAAGAGTACGGTAAGCAAAAAGTATCGATCCGCCGCTATCAAAAACGCGAAGGAACCTTTTTGCAACGCAGCAAATTCGAAGTATCGAGCCCTGCCCAAGCTCGGGCGATCTGCCATACAATTCAAGGGTGGTTTCCCGAAGAAGAATAATCGGTCAATCGCGTTTTAAATGAAAAAGGGCCTGAGATCAACGCTTATAATAAGCTCTGATCCCAGGCCCTAATAATTAGTTACAACAAGAATCTAATCTTCCAGTCTAAACATTCTCCAAATCGCGCCAACAGCCTCATCCGCATATCCCGAGGCCGGCCCTTTCAGTCCCTGCTTTCAGGGTCCCTAATTAATCACGCGCGGCACATCGAGCATCACTCCGATAAAATGGCCAACCGCAACGTCGGCTGAACACATCGCCCGATCCGGCACCAAGGGCAGTTCATCGACAATTTCGGCAAGCAGCTTGCTCTGCCGAGGTAGCCGCGAGAATCTCGCCCTTTTTATTTTTGCGCATACATTTAATTGGTATTTCAAACGCAATTGCACATCGCCCAACCCCCATGTAACGCGCTCGACAAGTTGGTCTTCCGCCACCAATCGCCCCGCACCGGCTTGCCCGGTAAAGGTCAGTCGATGCCCCAGTCCGCATTCGCCACATCGGGTTATCCTATCCCACGGCGAAAACCGCGCATATAGTGACAATCGTTTTTCCCCTCCACCTCCCAGTTAAAACACATTTCCGCGCCCGCGCGCTCCCCTACGCCTCGCTTTGACGGGATCGTCGACCATCGACGACGACAATAAATTAAAACCGTCCACTGTATAAGCTCGGACACATAAATCACAAAAATATCACGAGAAACTGCCCGAAGATTAAAATGGGCATCCCCCAGGCCTTTGACAGATGCGATCACACCCTTATTTTCTCTCACCAACATACCAGCGCAAGGGAATTATGAGCTCGATAAAACGCAATCCGACGCGACCCGTACAAATCGGCCAGACCACCATCGGCGCCGGCCACCCCATCGCCGTGCAAAGCATGGCGGCCACCCGCACCCAGGACCTCCAAGCGACCACCCGCCAAGTCCAGTTATTGGCGCAGGCTGGAGCCGATGTGATCCGCATCGCCGTCGATAGCAAAAAAGACGTCGAGGCTCTGGCCCGAATCGCACCGGAAACGACCGTGCCACTTTCTGTCGATTTGCAGGAGAATTACCGATTGGTCAGCAGCGTAGCGCCGCACGTGCAAAAAATTCGCTATAACCCCGGCCATCTCTACCACCACGAAAAAGACAAAGCCATCGGCGACAAGGTGGCCCTGATCGCCGATGTAGCACAAAAAAATGACTGCGCCTTGCGGGTCGGAGTCAACTGCGGCTCGGTGGATCCCGACAAGATCGGACTCTTCCCCAAAGACGATTCCATCTCGCCGATGCTCGCCTCCGCCTTCGAGCACTGCCAGATGCTCGACGAGATGGGTTTTACCCGCTACTGCGTCTCACTCAAGGATTCAGATCCGCAAAAAGTAATCGAGGCCAATACCCGTTTTGCCCAAGAGCGGCCCGACGTGCCATTGCATCTCGGCGTCACGGAAGCCGGTATGCCACCGGATGGCATCATCAAAACCCGTATCGCCTTTGAACAGCTAATCAGCGCCGGCATTGGCGACACGATTCGCGTCTCACTGACCCTGCCCTTTGACGACAAGGGCGAAGAAATAACCGTGGGCCGCCAGATCCTCGACGATATCGAATCTGGTCGCTTTCGATCGGTGCCTAAATTGCTCTCCGGAGGACTCAATATCATCTCCTGCCCCTCCTGCTCACGCGTCGAAAACGAAGCCTTTATCGATCTAGCCCACAATGTCCGCGATATCACCGCCTATGCCCGCGACCACGAGATCACCATTGCCATCATGGGGTGCCGGGTCAATGGCCCGGGCGAGACCGACGATGCCGATCTCGGCCTATGGTGCGCGCCGAATTTCGTCAATCTCAAACGCGGCACCGAACTGCTCGGCCAATTTGCCTACGACGAAGTACTCAATGTGCTCAAAGGCGAAGTCGATCTGTTGATCGCCACTGACTAATTAGGCGATGGTCGCCAAGGGTTTGCTACGATGTAGTATAGGCGTCGCACAATAACTGTTCGGCAGTATGCCAGCCTAAACACTCGTCCGTTACCGATACCCCATAGCGCATTTCGCGGTATCGGCGGGG
>DQLG01000204.1 GCA_015660315.1 Candidatus Latescibacterota bacterium | reverse complement strand
TGGGTTGATCGGCGCCCGGGTTAACCGTATGGAGACGACCCAGAACATGCTCGACCGCGTTTCTGTGGAAATGACTTCAATATTGTCTGCCGATGAAGACGTCGATTTGTCTTCTACAATCGTCAATTTGCGGCAGGAGCAAGATATATTTCAGGCGGCTTTGGCCTCCGGGTCCTCAGTGATTCCCCAATCGCTGATGGACTTCATCTAATGAGTCATATCTCTCCCTCTGGTGCTCTCCCTGCGCCGAACATTTTAGACGAGCGTGAGCTGAGAAAATGACGATCGCCGCGTATTCAGGGGATCCTTAGGATGAGCGAATCAGATAAGATAACATTTCAGAACGCCAAGTTCGGCGAGGTGACGATCGAGCGCGGAAACGTGCTGAGCTTCCCATATGGGTTGCCCGGTTTCGAGCGCCATCGCGATTATGGACTGGTCGAAGTCGAAGAGGAGGTGCCTTTTATACGCCTTCTGGCCCTTAAAGAGCCCCGTCTCGGGTTCGTGCTGGTCAACCCGATGCTATTGTGGCCCGAATACAAACCGGACATCGGGCAGGTGGATTTGCAGAGCTTGGGGATAGGACAGGCCGAGGACTTGGCGGTTTATTGTATCGTAACCTTGAGCAGCGAACCAGGACAGGTTACGGCAAACCTCAGGGGACCGATCTGTATCAATACCGAGACGATGCAGGCCAAACAGATGATTTTGGTGGACGAGCGCTATCATACTAAGCACTCGATTATGGAAGCTAACAGTCAGGAAGCCTAGCGCATTTAGGTCGCTTGGAGCGACCGTTTCAATCAGGGAAGATTCGTTATGCTCGTGCTAACGCGTAAAGCAGGCGAAAGCATTGTCATAGGCAGCGAGATCCGGGTCACTGTGCTAGAATTGCAGGGACGCCAGATCCGCCTAGGGATAGAGGCGCCGTCTGAAATATCGGTTCACCGGGGTGAGGTCTACGAGCGAATCCGCGAGGAAAACGAGCGGGCCGCACAGGGGGATCAGCAGGAACTCAAGGCGTTGAGCCAAGCTCTGAAAAAAGTGGGCGGCTGAACGAGGTTTGTACGGGAGGCTACAAGGACGGGCCTGTCGATTAAGGATGACATCGGACGCATAGATCGGACGCGAGGGCGTGCCATCACTTCCATGCAGAAGTCCAATGATTTTCACCGAGCACTGGTTTTTAACCGCTGTGAAGCTCGATTGCGGTACTTGGCCCAGACGGGCCACTCCTTCCACTTAATTCACCCACAGCAAAGCTCGCAAAAGACCTGGCGCCGTGCCTTTTTGTCGTCGCCACCGATAATAGTTCTTTCCCTATCTCCGACGGCTACAATGGCTATATCTCCGACGACTATCGCTAGCTGTGCAAAAAAATGCAAGCAGGTCTCGTTTAGCAGATTCTGGCGGCCGAATTGGGTGGCAACGCCCGGTAGGCGATCGAGTAGCACTTCTATATTCGCGATCGCGCACCGGTCTGAATCACAGTTGTTATCCGGTATTTGCTGCTGGGGATCGGGGGCGCGTTGCCGACTGTAACTGTTGCCCTCCGAGTCAGTATCGCCATACCAGTCTACAATAAAGCCGAATTTACCGAAGCTTGTCTTTATGGCGTGGCAGAAAATACGGATGACGACCCCTCCTATGAGGTGATTGTCATCGACAATGCCTCGACCGACTGGACGAAATATCTGCTGCACGCTTTCGAGGGGGATATCCGCGTCGAACACAACGACGAGAATAAGGGATTCGCCCGGGCTAACAACCAGGCGGCAGCCATGGCGAGCGGGGATTACCTACTCTTCCTCAACAATGATACCGTGCCGCAGCCGGGGTGGTTGCGTGAAATGGTGGGCTTGGCCGATTCAGATCCGTCCATTGGCATTGTCGGTTCGAAGTTGCTCTATCCAGAAACAGGCAAGATACAACACGCCGGCATAGAATTAATCAATGGCGTTCCCGACCATATCCACCGAGAGGCCGCTGCCGATGATCTGCGGGTTAACGCGGTGCGCGACTTCGATATGGTGACCGGTGCCTGCATGTTGGTGCGCCGGGGGCTTTTCGCGGAGCTGCAGGGTTTTGACGAGGACTTTCTCAACGGGGTCGAAGACGTCGATTTATGCCTCCGGGCGCGAGAGAAAGGGTGGCGAGTCGTCTATTGTCCGACGAGTGTCGTCGAACGCCACGAAGGCAGCAGCGAGGGGCGTTACGATCATGTGTGCGAGAATCTGCAGCGCTTTGTCGACCGCTGGGAAGGGCGTTTTGACGCTGAGGGCAGATTGATGGTTGGCGATAAAGAGGCGCTTCCCGCGACGCGAAAGATGCGAGGGGTGATACCCGAGCCGATGGCCGTCGAATCGCGGCCCTTCCGCGGAAATTGGGAGGGGGCATTTCTCGTCTATTCGAGTTTGTCCACGGTCAATCGCGAATTGGTCTTGGCGCTTTTGCGGAGTGAGAAATTTGAGTTGGGTTTGTTGCAGGCCGAACCTGGTGAGCCGGCGGAGGTCGCAATCACTTCCCGCCTGTACCCGGTCGCCGAACGGCTGGACAAAGCGTTAGACGGCGAGGTCGACTTCCACCTGCGCCACCATTGGCCGCCGGATTTCAGCCGCCCCCCGGCCGGGAAGCTGATCCTGGTACAGCCTTGGGAGTTCGGACGGATTCCCAGCGAATGGGTTGAGCCGATCCAGCAGAATGTCGACCAGGTATGGGCTTATACCAGTTATGTTCGCGATTGTTATATCGCCAGCGGCATTGATCCGAATCTCGTGGAGGTCGTTCGTCTTGGGGTTGATCCGGAGCGTTTTCAACCAGGCCTTAGCGGGTTGCATTTGCCTACCGAGAAGACCTTTAAATTTTTATTTGTTGGCGGGACATTAGAGCGCAAGGGCATTGATTGTCTGCTCAAGGCCTATCGCGAAGTCTTTACCCCGGAAGATGACGTGTGCCTGGTGATAAAAGATATGGGCACTCGTACTTTCTATGAGAATCAGACGGCGGGTGAGCAGATCCGCACGTTGCAGAACGATCCTGACTGCGCCGACATTCTCTATTTGACCGAAGATCTTCCGGAGGCGGATATCCCGAGTCTGTACAGCGCGTGCGATTGCCTTGTGCATCCCTATCGAGGGGAGGGTTTTGGTCTGCCCGTCGCCGAGGCCATGGCCTGTGGCTTGCCAGTAGTGGTGACGGCGGGCGGGGCCTGTGACGATTTTTGCAATGAGGATACCGCCTATCTGGTGTCTGCGCGGAGGGTGCCGGTTAGGTTTCCCGATGAAATGAAATTGGCGGGCGACCCATGGGTGCTTGAACCCAACCCCGACGAGCTCAAAGCGAGATTGCGCACGGTCTTTGAGCGGCGGGAGGAGGCGCAGCAGCGGGGGAAAGCAGCGGCTGAACATATCGCGGCGCACTTTACTTGGCAAGATGCGGCGGAGGATGCCCGGGCGGCGTTGACGAAGTTGCGGCAGGCCACTTCGTCAACGACGAAGCCTGTGGTCGCTCCGGCGTTGCAAATAGGGGCTATGCAGCAATTGGCCTCGCCCGTGCAGGCGCCGTCCGTAGAAATTACGCTAGTCGTGCTTGGCGATGTGGCTGAAGAAACCATCGATGAAGTAATGGCCGGTTTGGGTGATGGGGTAGTTCGTTTTGATTTGCGCGATGGTGCGGATGCGGCGCTATCGTTGGGCGGGCAACTCGAGGCGCTGCGGCAACGGATGGAGGGGAAATACTTAGTGTGTATTGGGCAAGGACAGACGATCGACGCCGAGGGCATTGCCCAATTGATCGAGCATTTGCGATTACAGAACAATATCGCCGCTGTGCAACCATCGCTTCTAGGTGAGGCCAAAGGCGTCGGTCTGGTAGAGCTGGAGATCGCCGAAGGGGGGGTCATCGCTTTCCGCGGGCAGGCACTTGAAACGATTGG
>DQLG01000591.1 GCA_015660315.1 Candidatus Latescibacterota bacterium | reverse complement strand
TCACGCGAAAATACCCCCGACTCTATACCGAATCTGCGGTGTTTTTGCATAGATAATGGCTATTATTTTTTAAGCTCTTAGTAACCAACAAAAATCTTTGCTTGCAAAATGGTCCCCGCACCGACATTATGTTGGCATTGTCGCAAGCACATCATTCAATTATTCAATTAGAAACTTGGCTAACCATGGCAAATCTTGAAAAAAAGTCTTTTGATAGTCCCGATGAATTGAAAACTCCAGAAAAGACCACTGCAGCCGTAGTAAATTTTGGGTCAGTTGCAGCTTCACGAATAGTTTTACAACCAGGTTGGAAATGGTCTGAGTGTATCAAGCCTATAGTAGGAACCGAAAGTTGCCACGCAGGTCACGTAGGTATGATTTTGCAAGGAACTATCACGGTGGCCCATGACGATGGGTCAGAGATCACGGTCTCAGCTGGGGAAGCCTATTCTTTTGCTCCAGGGCATGATGCCTGGGTCGTAGGAGATGAAGAGGTCATAGGTTACGAGTTCAACAATACAGGTAAAGATTACGCTGTCTGGCAGAGTGACGAATAAGGCAAGAGATACTCCTCAACAACGGATAGACCGTATCAACCGCCAAACGCATCGACAAGTCCCTGGCCAATGATATAGGCCGCGGCCACAATAGCCATCGGCAGGGTGATCTCCACCGCTCCAGTAGCGGTAGGTTGGGCTCAATTACCTTCAGCATCTCTACAACGAGTCTATAGTACTCAAATATAATTAGCCCCCGCCATCCGCTTGGATGCGACGGGGCTTGTAATTTGTGCGGTGATATCGATTTTCATACTATGAATGACCACAAAATCGTTCTCGTGATCCGCGAGATCGGCATTCTCTTCTAACCTTTGGCAGGAGGTGTCTTCATGGCCATTACTGAACGACGGTGGCGTTAACGATGACGGTGGTGGCGATGTGTGCGGCGGTGACGCTGTCCGAATACAGAGCAACTGTATCTTAAGATTGGACAGGAGGTATGATTACTATCAAATATCCGATAAAGGGCTCAGTCTTTACCTCGCCGTATCGCCAGGTGCTGAGCAACAAATTGGCTGACCTCGCGATTGACCGAGAGGTCAGTAAGCTGGGGTGCTACTCCGCCTGTCGTCGTGTCGTGGAATGAGTTACCTATATCAATTTTTCCGTCGCTACCGCCTCAGGCGTTGAATACGCGTAGCTGACCGTAGGCCTGAGCGCGATGGAGGCTCTAAGCAAGAATAAAAGAAGTATCTTTGTCGGATTCAGTGAATTATGTCATAGAACGGTTTTCGAAAAACGCATGATCTTATTGATGAACTTCCTTGTGTATACAGTTTTATCAAGTTGTCCGGTGCTTGATCTCGGAGGTATAGGGATAGCTTGCGGTGCGCAGTTCGGCTCTTCGGTTACTAAACGGGGAAGACTTCGTGTAGCTAAGTATGCAGGTGCCACGGCTGCCCTCACTCGTGCACAGGAAAACGCCGATGTTGCTGGCACTGACGACACTTTCACGCTGAGGGGATCAGTCGGAAGTAAAGAACCTCAAAGCCGCAGTGGTGGTACCTTATGGGAGCGGCGAACAAATTCTCGCCAGTGGGAACGAACTGTAATCTCGTTAAAGAACCCCTCATACGAAGGCAATCCGTTCGAACTGGATTTCGAGGTGAATTTTACTCACTTGTCGTCTGGGCTGGTGTTAACTCTGCCTGGGTATTTTGATGGAGGCGACACATGGCGGGTAGGCTTCATGCCGACAAAAGTAGGGGAATGGCAATGGGTTACCAATTCTTCGGACCCAGATTTACAGGACAAGTGGGGAACGATCATCGCCTCTCCTGCAAACCGTCATGGTATGCTTGCGGGGCATGCCCCGCATCCTGAGAAATGGACTTTTGCGGACGGCACTCCAGTTGTACTTATCGGAGTATTCGTTCAGGTTATGCTTGACGATGCCACTGACGCTGAATTTGAAGCGATGGCCGACTTCATGGCAGCTCATAACTTGACGATGGCTAATTTCCGCCTTTCGGAAAACGATAGAGCATTTTCGAACGTAGCCGAACGTCATATGAATTTGGCTCTATGGCGTCGGCTGGAAGCAAGAATGGAGATACTTGCTGCACGGAACATCGCGGTTACCGTAATGTTGTTCACCGATGATAGTGGAAAACCGTCATTTTCGGGTCGGTCAGCGGCAGAAAAACTATTAATACGGTACTGCGTGGCACGGCTCGTTGGATTTCCTGGGGTCATCTTCAATTCCGGGATCGATATTTCAGAGTATCGCGACAACGGATGGGTTGATTGGTACGGTGAGCAGGTGCGTAGCCTCGACCCGTATGGCCACCCGGTCTCAAGTCGGCGTGGCGGAGGGTCGGGTGAACACGTCATGGCCGGACAGACCTACAATAGCGTCGGTGATAGGAATTCGTCAATGAGCGGACTTCTGGCAGCATACGCTCGAGGTGACGCTCTGCCGGCAGCTAATGACGATAACTGGAGCGAAGACCTCGATGGTATCAATGGGCATACGCCAGATGACATTCGCAGGGCTGCTTGGAAGGCTGTAGTGGCGGGCGGCATTGGTTTTAGCGTGCGCCACAATACGCTCTATTGTCCCAGTCAGATCTCCGAGTGCGATCGCTACTTCCCCATCATCTCCGTGGATAAGGAACTTGATGCTGCCACGTGGCTGGCCATGATAAATCCGTTTGTACAGCAGCGCCTCGGCAAGACCTATAACGAGATGCATCCAGCCCACGAGTTGATCGACACAAGCGGGGGAAAGTATGCCCTTGCTGACGCAAGTCGCACTCGAATTCTCTGTCTATTATTGGGTCGTGATGACACATGGGACCCCGGAGATGGTGATGCCATCACCCTCGAATTGGATCACGTCGGTGGGCAGTTCACAGCCTCCTGGTTCGACCCGCGGAGCGGAACCGAGCGCACGGCTGGCCGGGTCACGGGAGGCGCCGCCCGACAACTTCATCCACCCGACGACCAAGACTGGATATTGCTACTTGAAAGGTTGTCCGACGACGGTGACGATGGTGGTGTAGACGATGATGGTGGTGGCGATAGCAGTGGTGGTGACGATGGCGGCGACAGGCGAGAAGGACGGCTACTTCGATATGGTGACTGCGCGGAGTGCCGACGTGACGAATGACGCTGGTGATCTCGTTGTCGGCTTGGGCGTTAACGATGGTGGCAACGGCTTGGTCATGACGAAGTCAGCGAAGGGCAAAGGGCTGGTGAGGCTGAGTTCGACAGCGCAGGGCGACGAGGTCGAAGCGGGCAATGAATTGATTAGAAGAGACGGAACCTGGTGTTCTTCTTAGTTGTCGAGGCTGATGCCTTACCAGGGTTCTTACCAATTTAGAGGGGGCAAACAGGCCAACTCACTCTGGCGGAAATGCGTCGAAAAATAGCAATGCTCTTCTGTTATCTGGATTACGTGCCAGCGCTCATTGCCCCTCGCCCATTTCTCGACATCAGGAGATGTCAGGATCTGTTCTTCCCCAGTGTGGAGGTATAGAGCAGGGGACAGCGGCGGTGGCGGAGGTATGCGCGCATGCACATCCTACGAGGATCGAGAGATGGAAAAAGAAAAACTGATTGCCCTTGTGCTCGACGCCGCCTGTTTGGAAGAGCGCGGCCAGTTCAGAAATTTGCGCTACAACGGCGCGGGTGCCATCGGACTCGACGATATGTTGCTGGTCGAAGACGACGCGCCGGCCATCGGGCAGCCGCAGGGGGCAAAGGAGCGCGCATGGTTTGAAAAGTTGCATCGGGGGGTGATGGTGCGTAAGGATCTGGTGCTGGACGACGCGCGGGCCTTTGCGGGCTATCTAGTGTTTGTCGGCACGGAGGCCGATGACAACGATCACTCCCTCTATATCCGTATCAATGGAGTCGACCTAGTGCGGCCACCCAGCAAGCGAGCGCACCCCTCTGCGCGGCACTACTACACCAGCGATTGGGGCGGGTCCCATTTTGACAATTGGTTCGTGGTAGAGATTCCGGTGGGGGCGCTGCGGTCAGGGGAGAACGAGATTTTGCTGTGGGCCGAGTCGGAGGAGACCAGTTGGGAAGTCATGGTGGCAGCCGACGAGGAGTATCCTCGGGGATCGCTAACGCGGCTGAGCCATCCCAATCGCAGCGCCAAGAGTCGAGACGGCGGCCGGTCGTGGGATTTTGAGCACTTGGGATGGAAAGACGAGATCGACGGGGAGTACTGCATTCGTCTGAGCTTGGATCGCTATGCCGCAGAGGGGGCGTATATTTCGCCGGTGATCGATCTGGCGGAAGCAGCGGGAGCGCTCAAGCGATTGCTGGACCTCAAAGAAAGCCGCGCGACCTGGGAAGTGGAGATACCGGAAGAGTGCGGCGTAGAGATTTGGGTGCGGTTGGGGGACGGTCCGGTAGCAGGTGCGGCGGGATGGTCGAATTTTGCCCGGATGGATGGCTTTGTCGCGGAGTGGGCGCCCCCCGCCGGTCGTTATCTGCAATTCGAAGTGGTACTGCGCACGGCGAATCCGCTGGTGACGCCGGTATTTTTGGGCGTGTCGATACAAAGCACTGTGATGGGGCAGCAGCGGGCCAACGACCTGTTCTACCGCATACAGGACCTGCAAAATGGTCGAGTCGTGCGCTCGTCGGTGGAATATGTCTACGAGGATTTTGCCAACCTGGCGGACTTGCGCCGGGATTTTGAGTTGGACGAGGTTGTGGCGGGTGCAGCGAGTGAGTTCGCGGCGCAATTGCGCTTGATGCGCTGGGCCTATAAGGTGCCATTGGGCCGGTTGGATCCTTACGCCTGGAATTACTGCGACCTGCTCAAGCCCGAACGCGATGGAAAAGGGCGCATTGTATTGCACCAACAGTACGACAAGCGCCGCCGCGACGGGCATTGCCTCTACTGCAATCTGGCGCTGGTAGCCGCCTGTATCGCCATGGGCTACCCGGCGCGCTGGGTCAATATCTCCAGCAAACACACCTACGGGCACGAGGTCGCGGAAGTGTGGTCGAACGAATTCGACAAATGGGTCTTTATGGATTCGACGCGCGACTATTATATCTACGACCCGGATACGGGCATACCGCTAAATCTGGTGGAGATCGGCCACCGCCTGGGCGAGATCATGCCGGGGCCGGCGACATGGGAGTATCCGGTGCAGTGGCATTTGCCGGATAAGTCCATGCTCGACAAAGTGCGCATCGCCTATCGGGAAGGGGACCACCAATACTCGGTGCTCTCCGAGGACGAGATCGAAGGACAGGAGTTGTTGATGTACAAGGGGCATTTGCAG
>DQLG01000804.1 GCA_015660315.1 Candidatus Latescibacterota bacterium | reverse complement strand
GTCTCCAACGAGAGCACGCCGAGATTGTAGATGGCTTGCGAGTAGGCGGGGGAGAGTCGAAGGGCTTGTTCGAAGGCTTGTCGCGCTTCTTCTTTGCGTTGTAGGTGATAGAAGGCCAGGCCCATATTGAGCCAGGTCGGCGGAAAATTGGAATTGATGCGAAGGCTGGCTTCCAAATTGCCGAAGGCGCGCTGGTACTGCGCGACCTGAATATGATAGGCGCCTAGGTCGTTGTATATCTCGTAGTAGTCGGGGAAGATCTGCAATGCCTGATTAAATGCGCTGAGACCTTGTTGGTCTTCGCCGCGCTGAAAGTGGGCTTTGCCGAGGGCGCGCCAGGCTCGGGCACTCTGCGGGTGGGTTCGCGTCGCGCTGCTGAACAGAGTATAGCTGTCTTGCCAGTCGGCGACGCGGAACGCGGTGCGCAGCGATAATAGCGCGATCAGGGCGATGAGTACGAGGGTGTTTCGTGGCACCTTGTGCAACAAGGCGGCGAGGCCAAAACAAAAACCGAATGCGGGCAGGTAGAGCAGGCGTTCGGCCATGATCGTGCCAATCGGCAGCAGGATATTGGCGACGGGTGCTAGGCAGAGCAGAGTCCAGGCCAGGCCGAAGCACAGACGTGGGTGGCGGTGCCAGGAGTATACTAGCGTGAGTGGGAGGAGGACGAGCCCCAATAAGACTTGTGCCAAGTGCGGTGAAAAGAACCTGGTGGCCAAAGGCAGGGCTGCGTAGGAGTAATCGGCGGAAAGTTTGCTGGGTAGTGCGAGCAGGCCTAGATAGCGGCCTAGCAGGGCGGCGGCGTTGAGCAGGCGCAACCCGGGTTCGAGTTCGACAAGGGGATTGTCTAGGCGGTCAATTTGGCTGGGGCCGAGGGCGCCGAGCACGTGATAGCGCCAGAGCAGGTATGCGAGTATCGCGCCGGTGTAGATCAGGTAGGGCTTCCTATAGCTTTTTCGCGAAAAAGCCCGATATTGGAATACGTCGATAAGTGCGAATAGGGCCAATGCGACGATGGCATTTTCTTTGCATAATAGGGCGAGCAGCAGGGCGATGGTTGCGCCTGCGGTTTTGCGACGTAAGTGCAGTATCAGCGACAAGGCGGTCAGCGCCGCAGCCAAAAGGTCAGCGCGACCGACGGCGGTGCAAATCGCCTCGCTGATGGCCGGGTGGACAGCAAAGAGCAGAGTAGTGGCCAGGGCTATGTCATTTTTTTTTGTGAGATCCACGACGAGGCGGTAGAGCAGCAGGGCGGTGGTTGTGTGCAGCAGTATATTGAGCAGGTGATAGCCGAAAGGCGCGTCACCGCCGAGTCGATATTGCAGGGCATAGCTGAGAATGGTCAATGGCCGGTAGAGGCCGGAGCGATCGGCGTGATAGCCGGACCAGTAATCGGTGCTGAAGATTTCGCTTAGGTCGGCGCGGTGCACGATGGGATTGTCGCGGATGGCGGCGTGGTCGTCGAGCACAAAGGCGTTGTTTAAGGTCCCAGCGTAAAGCAGCAGCGTCAGCGCGGCGATAAGTAAGGGGTGATGGTGTGAAGGTAGAATATGCACAGGGTTTTCGTGGGTGATGGTTTATTCTAAACGTGTGTTGTTGTACTCGTGCCGGAGACGACTGTCTCCGGTTGCCGGTTGCCGGTCGACGCGCATTTCCCAATATACTAAATAACGAAGTCTTATGAGATCCCAAGCTATCTGGCATCCGGCCTCGCTGGCCGTGTATATCCGTCAGGAACTGCTTTTGACGGGAACGGTAAACGGCGGCCAATTGCGCTGTGCCGCGAGCGGCCCTTATGCGGTCTATCTAAATGGAACCTTGGTGGGCAGGGGGTTGGGCGGGGGAATGGCCGCTATCGCCGTATGGGAAACGTTTGACCTGGCGACGTTGCGGGAAGGGGAGAATATGCTGCTAGTTTTTGCCGTCGGCGCCGGTGAAGGGGATTGGTTTCGCGCCGAGGGCGAGATCATCGGCAGCGACGGAACCCAGAGGGAGTTAAATACCGGTTCGCCTTGGCAGGTGCAAGGGGCGGACATGTGGCAGTCGGTGGGCCCTGGAAGCTATGCCTATGTGGCGGCGCTCGAATCGTCGGGGTGGAGCCGGGGACGCTTTAAGGAGGAGGAGTGGCAGGACGCGAAAGTTGTGGAAGGACCCGTGCCGCGGGTATGGGAGTCATTGCCTGCTAGCGAAGAAGAAATATGGGCGCAGAAGGTGGTGGCTTTCGGCGAGGTGGATAGCGGTGGGCCCGTTGGGTTGTTAGCGCAGCCTGCGGCGATGCAATCGAGTAAGTTCGTGCGGCGGGAAGCGCTATTGGATTCGGGCAAGACCCAGGCGTTAGTGCAGGCGCGGGAATCTGGGCGTGCCGCGTATCTGGTATTGGATTTTGGCCGGGTGGTTAGCGGTTCCGTCAAGGTACGGCTATGGGGACGGGAGGGAGTAGTAGTCGATCTGGGGCTATCGCGTGAGTCGAGTGAGGTTGAGTCGACTTTGCGCTATATTTGCGGCGAAGGCTTGCAGGAATGGGTTTTTCCGGGGTTGACGGCCTGCCGGTATATCGCGGTCCGGGTGAGTCAGTGTCCCGAGGAAATGGAGTTCGATTGCGTTTCGCTGATCGAGCGGCGGGTTGAGATCGAAACCCGTGGGCATTTTCATACGCACGGCGAGGATTGGGCGCGGATGTGGGGCACGGGAGCAAGGACACTTGCGGCTTGCCGGAGGGAAGTCTACGGAGTGGGGGCGGAGACCTTTGCTTGGGACAAACTATACGTTTTGGCGTTGAACGATTTTTATCTGACCGGCAATAGCGCCACGGCACGGGCGGTCTTGGCTAGCAGTGGGGCGCCGGCTGGCGGTGAACAGGCTTGTTTTTATGCGCTCTTCGTCGAATGGGTGCAAAGGCATCATAAGGGCGGGGAATGGGCGGCTGAGTGGTCCGTCGATGCGATGGACGCTTTGGAAAGGGCCGAGCGCGATGCTGGTGGCGAGCCGGCAGCGGCTTTGTGCGCGTTGTTGGCTGGTGCTTGGCGGGCGGTGGAGGCCTTGTGCCGCGCCGACGGCAATGTTCGTCGGGCACTCGAATGTGAACGGGCGTATCACCGTGCGCGCAAGGGGTTGCAGGTGGTTTGGAACGAAGAGCGTGGGTTGTTCGCCGAGTTGGCTGGGAGCGAGGAGTTCAATCTGCGGACCAATGCATTTGCGCTTTATTTTGATTTGGCCGAAGCGGGGCAGCGACAGCGCGTGGCCCAGTCATTGTCCGGTGGCGAATTTGCGCGGGCAGAGGACTTATGGCAGGCGGGTTTTGTTGCCGGCGCGCTGTGGCAGGCCGGAGAAGGTGAATGGGCGTTTGCGGGGGTTCGGGAAAGGTGGGAGGCGTTGCTTGCGCGTGAGGGGGGG
>DQLG01000135.1 GCA_015660315.1 Candidatus Latescibacterota bacterium | reverse complement strand
TTAGTGCGTTCGAGCGATGGAACCTGCCGTGACTCAAGCTCTGATCTGAGCAACCGCAGCTTTTTTTTAAACGGCTCGTTCAATTGGAGCCTGGCCGAGCGCCATTCGCTGAAACTGGCGGCTTTTAGCGAGGTCAAACGGGCGGAGAACCCCGGTGCCCCCGAACAGGATCGCGACACCTTCAACAATAGCATAACCCTCAGCTACGATGGCACCCTGCGTTCGGGCGCCAAACTCAACGCCAACCTCAAGAATAGTTTCCTGCACCGGGTGAACCTGCACGCGACGCGCTCGGGCGACAATTCGCGCAACCGCGACCTCTCGCTCAATGTCGGCACTAGTTACGAGCGTTTGGAAACCTCGTTCTCGCACAATTTCAGCGTTTCCGCGAAACGCACCGTCTTTGATTTTGACCGCCAGGTCAATCGTCGCGAATCGTCGCGCAAGAGCAATATCCGCCGCGGCTGGAGCATGAACCACAGTGTCCGCCGCAAGTTTCTCGACCATCTCTCGCTCAATACCCGCTACGCCTATACCGCCGATGATTTCGGTACCTTGATCGTGGAAAACGGTGCCCAGATAGTCGAAGAAGACAACTCCAATCACAGTATTCGTTTTGGCATGACTTATACGCCCAGCGCCGATTATTCGACCAGTGTCAACTATTCCTATAGGCTGGACAGAGAATGGCAACATGAATACGTCAACTTTGAGGAAGCGCGCTTACAAACCCGCGATCCGAATCGACACCGGACATTGAGCATGAACCTCAACTACAACCCCGTCGGCAGCGATAACAAGCTCACCTTGCGCGGCAGTCGCTCTCGGCAGCGCAGCGGCACGTTCGACAGCATTAACGCGACCTATACACGCACCTTATAATATCTTATCTTATCTGATCTATTGATAGACTATTTGATTAGGAGGAGACCCGCAGCATGCCCCTGCCCGAATGCGATAAAATTTGGTTCAACGGTGGATTGGTCGATTGGCATGATGCCAAAATCCATGTCCTTTCCCACGTCGTGCACTACGGTTCCAGTGTCTTCGAGGGCATCCGCTGTTATAAGACCGAGAAGGGATCGGCCGTTTTTCGTCTCGATGAACACGTCAGCCGGCTTTTCGACTCGGCCAAGATCTACCGGATGGAGATACCCTATACGCAAGAAGAGGTCACCCAGGCGATTCTCGAGACGATCCGGATTAACAAACTCGAGGCTTGTTATATCCGTCCGGTCGTCTTTCGCGGCTACGAGACCTTGGGTGTCGATCCGATGGGTTGTCCGGTCGACGTGGTGATCGCCGTATGGGAATGGGGTGAGTATCTCGGTGAGGCGGCGCTCAAAAACGGCGTCTCGGTCTGCACTTCGTCGTGGAATCGCATGGCACCCAATACGCTGCCCTTTTTGGCTAAGGCCGGCGGCAACTACCTCAACTCGCAGTTGGTGCGCATCGAAGCCAATATGAACGGCTATGACGAAGGCATCGTCTTGGGCACGGATGGTTTGGTGAGCGAGGGCAGTGGCGAGAATATTTTTGCCATCAAGAATGGCTCGATCGTCACGCCCGAATCGCACTATGGGATCCTACCCGGTATTACCCGGCACACGGCGATTACGCTGATGCGCGATATGGGGATGAAGGTCGAACAGCGCGGCATTCCGCGCGAATTCCTCTATATCGCCGATGAGGTGTTTTTCACCGGCACCGCGGCCGAGATCACGCCGATACGCGCGATTGACAAGATTCAGGTCGGCGCCGGCGAGCGCGGACCGATCACCGAGCAGATCCAGGACGCTTTTTTCAAGGTGATTCGCGCCGAGGTCGAGGATAAACACGGGTGGTTGACTTTCGTCTGAGGTCGCGCCGGTTATAGCCACCTCATAAGTTGTTTTGTGGCCAAAATGGGGTCGTTTGCCGACCTGCGGACTTTGGCGTTTTTCGCGTTTTGGCCGTCGTTCGGAATCTGTGTCGCTCAATCGGTTATGGTAAAGGAGTGCATTATGTTGAAAGCTAAATATGCTCTATTCGCGCTGGCTTTGGTCATGGGCATCTCCGGCTATGCCGTCGCTGAGGAAGCGGCCTGGGAGACGGTGCAGAAGATCCTGATGAGCACCAAGGACATCATCGTGCTCGACGGGACCGAGAAGGGGGCGCTGCGTTCTTCCGACGAGAAGGAGCCTGAATTCGGCGATTGGATGGTGCGCCATATGCTTGCGGACCCAGAGAAGCTAAATCCCGTCACCGCCAGCGACCGCGGCGCCAGCCAGGTGCAGGAGTATATCTTCGAAACGCTGCTTGACGCCGAATACGAACCGCCCTATAAGCTGCGGGGTTGGGTTGCTGTGGACTATCCGGAAATCTCCGAGGATAAGCTCACCTATACTTTCGATTTGCGGGAGGGAGTGCGATTCTCCGACGGGAAACCGCTGACGGCGGCGGACGTAATCTTCAGCATGAAGGTCATCCACAACCCGAAGGTTCTAGCCCCGCACCTACGCAACTATTATGCCGCGGTCAAAGACTTGCAGCTCGTGGGTGGCAATAAGATCAGCTTTCTCTGCGACGAGCCCTACTTCCGCAACGATCTGATTCTCGGTGGCTTCAGCATCCTGCCGATGCACTTCTACGATCCGGAAGGTTTGATGGACCCAGTCGAGTTCAGGAGCCTGGTGGACGGTTCCTGGGAGGAAGGGCCGCACAAGGAGCGGGTCGAGCGCTTCGCCGAACAGTTCAACCAGAATTTCAACCGCGTGGCGCTGGGGTCCGGCCCCTATATAATAGAGGACCCGGAGCGCGACGTGGTCACCCAGCAAAAAGTTGTTTTGACGCGCAACAAAAACTACTGGGGACAGGAGGTCGACGGCCTATTGTCCTCTGGCTTCGTCGACAAAATAATCTTCAATATCATCAACAACACCGACGCGGCGTTTATCGAGCTGACCAACGGTAATCTCGACTACCACACACTGCGTCCGTTGGAGTTTAAGGAAAAGAGCTGGTCGGAAGATTTCAATAAGCGCTTCCTCAAGGGCGTTAGTTATTCCAGCGGCTATATGTATATCGGCTGGAACAACGCGCATCCGATCTTTGGCGACAAGCGGGTGCGCCAGGCGATGACCTATCTGACCGACCGCGAGGGCATGGTTGAGAATATCATGTTCGGCTTGGCCGAAACGGTAGAGGGGCCTATTAACAAGTTCCGTCCCGAATACAACCACGACCTCGGACCCTACGTTTACGATACCGACCGCGCGCTCGATCTCCTCGAAGCAGCCGGTTGGGGCGACAGCGACGAAGACGGGATCCTCGACAAGACCATCGACGGAAAATTGGTGCCGTTCAGCTTTGAGTTCCTGATTAATTCGGGCAACCAGATTCGCAAGGATATCGCCCTGACGGTGCAATACGAGCTGCAGGATATCGGCATTGACTGCCAGGTGCGCGAGTTGGACTGGTCGATCTTTTTGCAGAAGGTCAAAAGCAAAGAATACGACGCGATGGTGCTGGGGTGGACCGGCAGCCTGCGTTTCGCGCCCGACGGTTACCAGATCTGGCATTCTACGCAGGCCGTCGATAATGGCTCCAATCACGTCAGCTTTATAAACGAGGAAGTCGACCAGATCCTCGAGGACTACCGCCGCGAGTTCGATATGGAAAAACGCATCGGGCTCTATCGGCGTTTCCAGGAGATCCTGCACGAGGAGCAGCCCTATACCTTTATGTGGAAAGCCCGTTCCGCGCAGGCGTATAGTCGGCGCTATAACGGGGTCACCTGGTATCCACCCGGTGTCCGCATGCAGGATTGGTGGGTCGCGCAGCCCGAGCAAATGTATCAATAGGTTGTGTGACCGCAGGGTCTGATCTGTGGATCTTGCAGACGCCCTCCACTGGCAGGTTCATCCCCTGCGCTGGGAGTCGCCGGTCAAATCGGCGCTTTTGGCCGGGCTCATTCTTGCGTCGTCGGCATCGGCGGCGATTGGTTTCGAGCACTGGCTCTACGGTGGATTTTCGCTACTTGTATTGCTCATTGCTGTGTCGCGCTATTTTTTCCCGACGCAGTACATACTTGATGGCGAAGGGCTTGTTAGCGTGCACCTCGGTCTTAGTCGCCGCCGTTCCTGGACGGAGTTCCAGCGAGTCGATGAGCATAGGGACGGCATTTTTTTGGGACCCTTCGTTCGGTCTGGCCGATTGGATTCTTTCAGGGGCGTCTTTCTGCGATTTCACCAAAACCGCGAAGAAGTAGTATATTTCGTCCGGCATCATGTCCCAGCTCAATAATATTAAAGCGTGGTGGCGGCATGCTTTCGCCGTCGAGAATCCGCAGGAGGGTTGGTCGGCAGAGGACCGCGAGCTTGCCGAACGACTGGCCGATTTGATTGTGCGTCGCCGGTTGGGAGGGGCTGCATTAATGGCCTTGGAAGCCGGTCGGCCGTGCAATTTCCTCGGCAGCCAGGCACTGACCTTCTTGG
>DQLG01000496.1 GCA_015660315.1 Candidatus Latescibacterota bacterium | reverse complement strand
TAGAACACAAGAGGCGCAATCGGGACATGTTCAATGCCATCGCCCAACGCTACGACTTGCTTAATCACCTGCTGAGCGGGGGGGTGGACATTTACTGGCGGCGGTGCGCCCTCGACAGTGTGCGAGGTGAAGCTCCGCAGCGGGTGCTAGATTTGGCGACCGGCACTGGCGACTTTGCCCTTGCCGCGGAGCGCCTCAGTCCAAGGCAGGTCGTCGGTGTTGATATGGCGATCGAAATGTTGCGGTTGGGCGCCGATAAAGTTGCGAAAAGATGCCCGCCGATGCTGGTGGGTTTGTTGGTCAGTGATGCGGAGGGATTGCCCTTTAAGGCCGAGACCTTCGATTTGGTAATGGGCGCTTTTGGCGTGCGGAATTTCGGGGATATTCCCAGCGGTTTAGCGGAGGCCTATCGAGTGCTCAAGCCTGGCGGTGAGATTTTGGTCCTCGACTTCTGCCAGCCGACTACGCCGCTGTTCCGCCAGTTGTATCAGTTTTATTTTCACCGGGTACTGCCGCTCGTCGGCGGGTTGATTTCCGGGCAGCGACAGGCCTATGCCTATTTACCGCGCTCGGTTGGGGAGTTTCCCCAGGGCCAGGCATTTGTCGATTTGCTCGACGCGGTCGGATTCGCCGAGACGGGTTATACGCCGATGATCTTGGGCATTTCGGCGATTTATCAGGGTGTTAAAAGGCCGGTTGACTAAAGCGATACCCATTGGTATTATGTACTGAAATTTAGGAGAGATACGTGGTTTACGACGAGCTTATTGACCGGGTCGGCCTCGGGGATATACGCGACAAAGTATTGGCCGGCGAGCGCTTGCAGGCCGACGACGGTCTGCGTTTATACGCATGCGACGAATTGCCTATCTTGGGCTATCTGGCCAATATCGTTCGCGAGCGCAAAAATGGCGCGGCGACCTACTATGTACGCAACCAGCATATCAATTATACCAATGTCTGCAACAAACTGTGCAAGTTCTGCTCTTTCTATGTAAAACCCAAAGACGAACGCGGTTATGTGCTGTCGCCCGAGCAAGTCGCCGCGCGGGTCACGGATTACGCCGAAGCGCCGATCACCGAGATCCACATGGTCGGTGGTGTCAATCCGAAGCTGCCCTACGATTATTATATTGATGTCTTGCGTGCGATGAAGGAAGCCCGCCCCGCCGCGCACTTAAAAGCATTTACCATGATTGAGATCGCCCAGATCCAGCGCATTGCCAAAAAGCCGCTGGAGGAGATTTTCGTTGATATGAAGGCTGCCGGATTGGAGTCTTTGCCCGGTGGGGGCGCCGAGGTTTTCAGCGACCGGGTGCAGGGCGATCTATTCTGGACCAAGGCCGATTCGGAGGAATGGCTAGACATCGCGGCCACCGCACACCGGGCCGGTTTGCCTTCTAATGCGACGATGCTCTACGGCCATATCGAGAATACGGAAGAAAAAGTGTATCATCTCGCCAGGTTGCGCGAGGTGCAGGACGAGACCGGAGGATTCCTCTGTTATATCCCGCTCTCCTTTCATCCCGAACGCACCGAGTTGGAGGAATTGCCCGGTCCGACGGGGTGCCTGGACTTAAAAGAGATCGCGGTCGGAAGACTGATGCTCGACAACTTCCCGCATGTCAAAACCTTTTGGATTATGAATACCATTGAGATCTCGCAGACGGCGTTGTGGTACGGGGCCGACGATATCGACGGCACGGTCATGGATTACGAGATCACCCGCAAGAGTTTTGCCGAAACCCAGCAAAGGTTGACGCGGGCCGAGCTTTTGGATCGCATCGTCGAGGCTGGGCGCGAGCCCAGCGAACGCGATTCCCTTTACAATATAGTAGCCGATACCCCGGCGCTCTTGGCGGTCGGTTAAGACGATGATTACCGATATCGCCGACAAGGTCTACGCGGGCCAGCGCATCACGATAGAGGATGCGGGCTGTCTCTATGCGCATCACAATCTCGCCGAGTTGGGCATGTTGGCGCATTGGGCGCGTCTGCAAAAGTATCCCGAACAGGTCGTCACCTACAATGTCGGCCGCAATATCAACTACACCAACGTCTGTTGGGTCAAGTGCGATTTCTGCGCCTTTTACCGGGCTCCGGGCTCCGACGAGGGTTATGTGCTGCCGCACGAGCAGATCTTCGCCAAGATAGACGAATTGGTGGCCTTCGGCGGCGACGAGCCCAAGTCCTGCGAAATTCTGATGCAGGGCGGGCTCAATCCGAAACTGCGTCTCGATTATTACGAGGATTTGCTCTCGCAGATCCGCGACCGCTTTCCGCAGGTGCAATTGCACTGTCTTTCGGCGACTGAAATTATTTATATCGCGCATCTGTCCAAGTTGCCGCTCGACGAGACGATTCGCCGCCTGCACGAGGCCGGGCTGGATTCGATTCCGGGTGCCGGTGCCGAGATACTCAACGACGAAGTGCGTGATATCATCGGTTTCCGCAAGGATCGTACCGAGCAATGGCTCGAAGTGCATCGCGTGGCGCATGCGTTGGGGATGCGCACGACGGCAACGATGATGTATGGTCATGTTGAGACGGTAGAGCATCGGCTGGAGCATTTCGATCTGTTGCGAAAATTGCAAGATGAACGCGGCGGGTTTACCGCCTTTATTACCTGGAATTTTCAGCCCGACCACACTGACCTCGGTGCCGATGCCGAGCGTTGGCACGGCGCGAAGGCCACCGGTTATGATCATTTGCGCACGGTGGCTGTGGCGCGGCTGTTCTTGGATAATTTCGATAGCTTCCAGGCCTCTTGGGTGACGCAAGGGCCGAAGATCGCCCAGGTCAGTCTGCGCTATGGCGTCAACGATTTTGGTAGCACGATGCTGGAAGAAAATGTTGTCAGCGCGGCCGGTACCAGCCATACCACTGAAATGAACCTTGGCATGATGGAACGGTTGATCCGCGACGCCGGTTTTGATCCCCAGCGGCGCAATACCCGCTACGATCGGGTTGCGACACCTTGTCGGATCGACGCCTTGCCAAAGCCCGTTCATTCATGAGACCGCGCCTGGGGGCGGTCTCCTTTCTCAATACCCGCCCTCTCGTTTACACCCTCGAACGCGACCCCGTGCATTTCGATCTGAGTTATTCCGTGCCCTCCCGTTGCGCCACTGAACTGGCTTCGGGGGCCATCGATGTCGGTCTTATCCCCACGATAGAATATGCCCGTAGTGCTGAGCCTTATTCTATCGCGCCGGGCGTGGCCATCGCTACGCGGGGAGCGGTGTTAACTGTGCGGCTCTATTATCGCGGTGATGTGCAACAGATTAAGAAAGTCGCCCTGGATCTGAGTTCGCGGACCTCGGTCGCATTGTTGCAGATCTTGTTGCGCGAAAAATTCGCGCTGGACCCCGTCTTCGTCGACGCCGAGCCCAATTTAGGGGCGATGCTGGCAACGGCGGATGCGGCGCTGGTTATCGGTGATCCGGTTTTCGCGCTTCTGGATCAAGAGTATGAGAGCTTGGATTTGGGGGCAGAGTGGGTTGAGATGACGGGGTTGCCCTTTGTCTTCGCCTTCTGGACCGGTCGGGCTGGGGCGCTCGATGGGGCGCAGACACAAGCGTTACTTGAGGCAAAGATCGAGGGCTTGGGCCATATCGGTGAAATTGCTAGAACCTACAGCGGCGAGCACGGCGGCGATCCGGTGCTCTATGAACGATATTTGCAAGAGCATATCGAGTTTGATTTGGATGATCGGGCTTTGCAGGGACTGCGCCTGTTTTACGCCAAGGCCAATGAACACGGTTTAATCCCCGCGGTGCCGGAGTTGCATTTTTTTGCGGCGGAGGATGGAATATGAGCTTGCTATCCAGCGTGTTGGCCTATGGCCGCATGATCAAGTTTTCGCACAGTATTTTCGCGTTGCCCTTCGCCTTTAGTGGCGCGGCCTTAGCGGCGGCTGAAGGGGGCATCAGCTTCGCGCAGATCGCTTGGATCGTATTGGCGATGGTCGGTGCGCGCAGCGCGGCGATGGGGTTCAATCGACTGGCCGACCGCCATCTCGATGCGGCTAATCCCCGCACCGCAGGGCGCGAATTGCCGCAAGGAGTCGTCTCGCCGGTGTCGGTGGCACTCTTGGTGGTGCTTTCGAGCGCGGCGCTGGTTTTTGCCGCCTGGCAACTCAATCCGCTTTGTCTTTATCTGTCGCCCTTGGTATTGGCGGTGCTGTTTTTTTACTCGCTGTGTAAGCGTTTTACCTGGGCGTCACATCTGGTGCTCGGATTGAGTCTGGGTGGGGCGCCTTTGGGGGCTTGGATCGCGGTGACGGGTAGTTTCGCCTGGCCCCCGATTTTGTTGGGGATGGCGGTGCTCTTATGGGTCGCCGGTTTCGATATCTTCTACGCCTG
>DQLG01000171.1 GCA_015660315.1 Candidatus Latescibacterota bacterium | reverse complement strand
TCACTACGGGCCAGCCGCCCAGCGGACGCCACAGAATCAGGCCCTTGTCGACGAGATGGAGATCGAGCGCGGGCCACAGCAGGCGTGAAATCGCCTAGACCGAGGCGATCGTGAGGGGCAGTTTACGGATACACCATGACCAGAGCACTTCATCGACAAGGAACTGAGCGTGTATCGATGTATATTTTTGAGGAGTGAAGAATCCCACATCATATATCATCAAGTGCCCGCCTCCGCTTCGCTCTGGAGAAACCTGCTGCGCAGGTTCGGGCACTCTTGAACGATTATCTGCCATAGCGTGAATTGACCTAAAAAGGAGATAATTATGTTCGACCTCTGGAGTTTAATGCTTTACTATGCTTCTTGATTTTCTTAGTAATAGCGAACCCTGGTACAGCCCAAGTTGAAAGTATCGTCGGAACCTGGGAAGCAGACGATGAATCAGAATCAAGCTTTGAAAGACATTACGCCCTCCGCCTATTAGAAGAAGAGAAGTGGACGGCAATATCTATGGCACCTAGCGTTTGCTTGGTCCAGATGGGCAACAAGCTGGAGAAATCAGCCTCAAACTTGATAGCACTTATGAGGCTGATTTGGCTGGAGGTCATCAAAAGGGGCCGTTCATAATCGCGGGTTCAGCTCTGATGCTATACGCAACAGAGGCCGATGTTTCTGACCCAATTGGAGCTACGGGGCTCTGGACTAATTTGGAGGTCTCAGGTGAGGAACTTGCCTATTATCTAGCTGGAATTGGGGTTACAGTAACAGGTAGACGAGAGCGACCCACGTCGCTTCGTTCTCTGACATGGGGTGAGGTTAAGTCGGCTACATTCTAAACTCTCTGAAAGCCACGGCAGATAACATTCATAGGTGGAATAATCGGAAGACGGGTACTGAAAGATCTTCAGAGCTGAATTACGTCATATCTACCGACGGGTCCATGGCTCGACCGTGCCCAACGGCCGGCGGCAACTCCGTTGACAAAATCCGCTCAGTTCGAGGTCGTTGATAGTTTTCACGTCATATATCAGCCACACTCTCGGCTACGCGCCTCCGGCGCTTCGGGAGTGGGCAAATCGTTAGGCAACATAGGAAAACCAGAGTGAGAGCGGTTCAACTCGATCAGATCACCGAAATCGTTCATGCCGTCGCGCCAACGCTTGAGAATGCCAGTATTCGACGTGCGGGAAAGGGTGAGTGCTATGAAGCCTGGTGGGTCGGAGACGATCACGTATTTCGAGTAGCATTGGATAAAAGTGAAGGACGCGCACTTGAGGTGGAAATGGCGGTTTTACCTCAACTGGCAGAGAAACTGGAAGTGAAGATCCCCGTACCCGAGTTCCTATGGCGCGATGAAACCACAGACTACGTGGTATTGGGGCATCGAGCCGTTCATGGCAAACCGCTCACCAGCGAGAGACTGGCTCATCTCTCCAGTTTGAGACGCGACGCACTTGCAGTTGTCATCGCGCGCTTCTTTACACAGTTGCACGATTATCCCCTTGAGTCCGTGGATGTGGAACTCCCGCTTGTGGCGAACTTGAATGGCCGCCGTGAGAATATTTCGGCAATCGAGAAATTGGTTTTTCCTCGTATGACACCCTTAGACGTGGCTGCATGTATCGATATGGAGAAATACTTCGCGCCGTGTCCTCCAGAAAAGTGGACCCTTTTGCACGGGGATCTGGGACCGGAGCATATTTTTGTAGACGAAAATGATGAGGTCACTGGTATCATAGACTTCGGTAACCTCTCGCGAGGCGACCCGAGCGCCGTCTGATGTATAGCCTGGAGTAAAGAGATACTCCTACGTCGCCGAACATCGGCTTTACGCTACGGCGCGCATTCGCGCCTTGGCCCTGCGGGCACATCGGCAGGCCGTTATAGGTCATTAAAAAGAAATAGTGGAGCATATGGCATCTACAGATGATTCACTCGGGTCTCAACTTCGCTTAGAAGCATTTCCTCGTTCCTCCCATTATGACCTTAAATGGATGTTGGAAACTGAAATGGGACCGAATGTAGTTTGGTTGACCGAGGCGTTAAGTCAACATCTGGATCTACAGTCCGATATGCGCGTGTTAGATATGGGCTGTGGCAAGGCTGCGAGTTCTATCTTCTTAGCCAAGGAGTTCGGCGCTTCCATTTGGGCGACGGACTTATGGATTGCAGCAGAGGAAAACTGGCAACGTGTTTGTGACGCTGGCTTAGATCAACAAATCTGTCCAATCCACGCGGAAGCACATCAGTTGCCCTTTGCTCAAGGTTTTTTTGATGTGCTTATTAGTATCGATGCGTATCACTATTTCGGAACGGATGATTTGTATATCGGTTACTTTGCCCAATTTGTGAAACCAGGGGGAGTTATCGCTATCATGGTTCCAGGTCTTGCCCATGAGTTCACCGAAGGCATCCCCGAACATCTTAAGCCGTATTGGGAGTGGGACTTTTGCAGTTTTCATAGTGCAGCGTGGTGGAATCATCACTGGCAAAAGAGCGATCAAGTAGAAGTAATTCAAGCTGACTTTCTTCCTGAAGGTTGGAAGCATTGGCTTCAATGGCAACAGATACTCGTTGAACAGGGTTTACGTGGAAATAGTGAGGAATATAGCAGTGAGGCGAAAATGCTTCAGGTAGATGCTGGTCGGAATCTTGGCTTTGTACAGTTAATTGCTCGAAGAGAAAACGTTTAACGACCTATAACAGCGCGATTATGCGCTGCGTCGCAAACCGGCAACCCGTTAGAGGCCATGCGGTCAAAAATCAGTTGACTATCGCACAAATACAAACTCAGGAGGTGTAATGGTTGCCCCGTCAGTTACTGAGCAAATTGAAAATAGTTCGCGCGGCATCGGCTCGTTGGAAATCACCAAGATTGAGCCCGTAATCACCCGTACGCCGATGAGTATGTTGCCGTCGGATGAATTTATAGAGATGCCGCCGATCGGCTTTATGAATAACCGGGTGGGGGTGGGGAAACGGCTGGATCACGCCAGCCCTTCCAGGTCCAAAGGGCATAGCCAAACTGTCCTGGTAAAGATCACCACAGATCAGGGCCTTATTGGTTGGGGGGAAGCGCATGCGCCGACCGCACCGGCGGTGCACGCCAAGGTGATTACTGACCTGTTGGCACCGATTCTCGTTGGCCAGGACGCCCGGAACATTGGTCCGCTGTGGGAAAGAATGTATTCCAGCCAACGGCTCAGGGGCTATGCCACCGGTTTCTTCACTGAATCCATCGCCGGCGTAGACATCGCGTTGTGGGATATTCTGGGAAAGTTTGTCGGCGTACCGCTGTATCAATTGCTTGGTGGGAAATACCGCGACAGTATACCGACCTATAGTGGTGCCGGCAGCCCAGAAGAGGCTCTGGAGGCGATGGAAATAGGCTTCACGGCGGTCAAGATGGGGTTTTCCAAGGGCGTCGGCTCTGAAGATTTTGAGCGGGTCATCAAAGTATCTGAGGCGGTGGGCGCTAGGGGCCAATTGTTGATTGATTCGTTGGGTGCTTTTAAGCTACACGAAGCGATCAGCGTCGGCCGGAAACTGGACGAGTTGGGGAATGTCGGTTGGTTTGAAGACGCGCTGATGCCGGAAGATACGACTAGCTACCCAATATTGACCGAGACCCTTGATACTGCAGTTTGCGCCGGCGAGACGCTGTCTAACCGTTTTCAATTCCGCGACCTCTTTTCCGAGCGGGGAGCGGACGTGGTCAATCCGGATGTGGGCCGGGCCGGCGGCGTCACGGAATGCAAACGTATCGCCGATATGGCCGATACTTTCGGCATTCTCTGGTCGCCCCATGTCAGCTCCGGCTTGCCGCCCTATGTGGCAGCTTCCATTCATTTAGCCGTTGCCACGCCAAATGCGGTGATTATGGAGGGCGGCAATATCCACAACGCCACGGATGTCGGAGGCTCTCGTGGCAATGTGCTGCTTAAGGAGCCGCTTGAATTTAAAGCCGGGATGGCCATGGTGCCGGAAAGGCCGGGGTTGGGCATCGAATTTGATGAGAAAGAGTTGCAGAAGGTCGTTGTCGGGTAGGAGCTTGGTGTGACATGGATTTATTACCTAGGCATCCGAATTTAACACCCGTGCCATGATGGTGAGTGGCGGTGTGGGACCACACGGCCTCTACCACCGGCTTATACGCGGCTTGGCCCTATCGGGCATATGGGCTTTTGTCACGGCACTTGCCTTGGGCAACCCTAAACGGGACGAGCCCAAGTCGTAAAGCCAAAAACCATTAGAACAAATAGGAGAAATTATGCACGGATTGGTTCAGTGTGACAAGGTCTTCGTAGCAACGTCGAGTGACAAGGGCGCGGGAGCATTCGCCGCCTGTGACATGAGTGAGGGAGAGATCGTCGAGCGCGGTATCGTTCGTCGACTGCCAGCCACCTTCGACGGCAACGCCAGCCCCTACGTGTTCACCTGGAGCGAGGATCGCACGGTATGGGCCATCGGCTCGGGGTGCTCCACCTTCTACAACTCCTCTGAGACCCCGAACACGAAGATGCGCCGAGACTTCGAAAACGACACCTTCGAGGTCACCGCACTGCAGCCCATCTCGAAGGGCGAAGAGCTCACGCACGTTTACAAGAGCCTACAGTGGCGAGGCTGTTTCGCCGATCTGCGCTGACCTTCTGGGTAGCGGTGGTCCGGCTCCTATGTTGGCTTCTCAAAGCTGAGAGCGGTGACGACTCAACCGCGCTGCCATGCCGTGAGCTGGGATTATTGGGAATACATCCCGAGTGTAAAATGGAGAAGCGCCTAACATGTGTTGCAGCAGACGGATGAACGCTGATGCTGAGTTGACGGTGATTCGCCTTTCTCGTTCGGTTGATCAAGGTAATCGGTGAATCTGTTCGCGACTCAACACTGCGTTAATTCATATAGGATTTCGTATTTGCACAAAAACGAAGATCCTACTTCTTCTAACACATCCATTTATGCTGCGGGGCCTTCGGCACCCCGCATACTCGGGTCGTAAATGGTGAAACCGTTATATGAAAAACAAACCGGTGTATGCGATGTTTCGGCCTTCTTTTTTAAGAGGATGTTAAATGCCGTTGTTTCACCTAGAGAAAACAATATTAAAAACAATTAAGACCGCGAAATTTCTCCTTAGAGAGAGAACTTCAAACACTAATTGAGAACAATCTAAAAACTGTTTTTAGTTGCCGTTTTATGTATGCTGCGAGGAAAAGAAAACCATAATCTATTCGGTATCTCTCAGAATTCAGGGCGATGAACTGCGCAGATACAGTACAATCACCAGTTATGTGACGAGATAGATTCGTCGTCTTACCAAAACGTTATTGACCGTAGTTAAAAATAACTGTAAATCCCCCGCATGACTTTAGCGGGCCTGATATGGAAAGTATACTGTGGACTCACCAATGTTACTCTCTGCTGAGCAGATTGACCACTTCAAGATCCATGGATATGTCGTCTTACGGAATGTGTTCGATCAGGCATCTATCGATGATTGGCGAGATCAGATCTGGCGCAAATTGGGATCGAGCCTCGAGACGCCTGAGACTTGGCCTGAAGACGACAAAAGTATTCATAGATACGAGTACGATCCTCCCGAGTCAGCATTCTGGCGCCATCCGGCCCTACACGCTTTCGTGGAGCAACTCGGTGGCGGGGCGTTTATCTACGGCCATGGAACACCCAAGATCAAATGGCCACAGCCGGATGAGACCTGGACAATACCCCAGACCGGTCACATCGATGGATATGGGGGGCAATGGCTTCCACTGATGCTTGGAGCGACGGCGTACCTATACGATGTAGAGCCCCGAGGTGGTGCATTCACCTATTGGCCGAATAGTCATCATGCTGCGCACCGATACTTCCTCGAGTATCCATCGCATCTAGACGGCAGCTTTCTAGATATCGAGGGATTCACCTGGGACGTCTTCTGCGACAATCCCAAGACGGGCGGCACTGAGTTCACGGCAAAGGCTGGAGATCTCCTCCTCTGGCATGCGTTCCTCTTCCACAACGGCTCACTCAACCTGAGGTCGTCACCACGCACCGCATTGATCGCCCGTTTTGATCATAGGGATAGAGACGACCCGGTCTTTCGGCATGATGTTCCAGAAGATCTCTGGAAGTACTGGGCCATATAGGGACTGGCATTCATGTCGACAACACAGCGTGTTGCCAACTTAGCAAGACAGCCGGATCGACTCTCAATTTGTTGAGTTGGCCACAGACTGCTATCCCTGGAGCAGAGAGAGCTACATTTGCCTGCGGGCATGGCCCTAACTCAGACGCGCCGACAGGCGATCGCGCGACACACAACATGACTGCACCCGGCGCCACTGACGCGCGATGAGGTGGAAAAGTATATGGTGAGCAACCCAAGCCTGGAAACGGGTATATTGACCGTAGCAGGGCATGCTGATCCCGTGCCGTCTCATTAGTCGTATATAGAGAGAGAGATCCTTAATGCCCTCACAGGAAAGTCGCGAATACTTACAGGAGTTGCGTAAGAGGCCGGCATTTGGTGCCGTAGGAAACGAGTTTGACCTCGACGCACTGCGCAAAGGCATGGAAATACGCCAAGCGCCTGCCAACAGCGTTATTAAATGTATCCGCTCGCAGATTGATGGCATGCCCTGTGAATGGGTCGTGGCCCCGGATGCAGACCCTGATCTTCGGCTTCTGTATCTGCACGGCGGCGGCTTTGTATCCGGTTCAGGTGCACACTATCTTGCCCTGGCGGGCCACATCTCGGCGGCAGCCCAGTGCGCCGTCCTCCTTGTCGACTACCGGCTTGCGCCGGAGCACCGCTTTCCAGCCTCCATTGATGATTGCATTTGCGCCCACGAATGGATGATCGCATCCGGGCCGTATGGACCGGCGCCCGCTACGGCAACCTTCATTGCCGGGGATTCGGCCGGTGGCGGCCTGACCCTGGCGACGCTGCTGGCGCTGCGAGACCGCGGCCGGCCACTGCCAACAGCGGGTATTCCCCTGTCGGCCTGTACCGATTTGACGTTGGCCAGCGATTCCATACGATCAGAAGAGGATCCCATCTGTAGTGCTCGGTCCATGCCCGTCTTTGCGGAGCTTTATCTTGGGGAGGCCGATCCCCGCAATCCACTCGCCTCGCCAGTATTTGCTACCTACACCGGCATCCCGCCCCTGCTGATCCAGGTCGGTGAGCATGAGATGCTTCGTGACGATAGTGTCCGTGTTGCGGCCAAGGCTCGATCTGATGGAGTTGAAGTGAAGCTCGAGGTCTGGCCGGGCATGGTCCATGTGTTTCAGGTCCGCGAACTTCCCGAAAGCTACGAGGCTATTGAGCATATCGCCCAGTTCATGCGCTCGTGTTTGCCCTGATGACGCAACCATGGGATGACAGAGCACACAACCAGCCGGAAGCAAATGATGGCTCATAGCCGCGTCTGATCCGCAGCGTTGATATAATGAAACAGAAGGCTAATGATGAGTGCAGTGGCAGTAGCAACGCAAAAAAAATTACGATTCCTGATTTATAATTTGTGATGATTTTGAAACTACGACTGCAAAAACTCCGGCTATTAATCCTATGAGCTCGGCGCGTGTAACGCTATCTTAAGTATCATGCGTAACTCACCTTTCAACAGCCTGGCTCTCCCCCCTGATCGCGCCCTGCACCTCGGGGCGCTAGCGAAGGCTGCTACGATCGAGGCGAATTGCGTTTTCAGAACCCGCTCCGGGACCGAAGACCATTGAGCCATTCCAAACGCACTGCTCTCCGCCTCTGCTGGGCACCGCGTCTGCTGATGACCGGCCGCTCCTTTCGTCTGCCGGTCCAGACCCCAGGCCCCGAGCCCCAACTCCAATTCGCCCCTTTCCAGCTGATCGACCACCGCTTCTCGCCATCCGACGACGCCTTCATGTACTATCTCCGGGCTCCGCAAACAAGCGGCGACTATACCCTCAGCGCCGAATGCAGCGGTCAGAGCGATGCACTCGTCGTCCAGGTCCGCACCCTGCAGGAGCTGCGCCAGTGCAACCGCTACAACGGGGCCGAGTGGCCGCGCCGGTGGCCGCTCGGATGCGATTGGGACTCGACCAAGAGCGCACAGACACTCCAGGACACGCCGGTGCGCCAGGTCAATATGGAGACCCTGCGCTGGTGGCTCGAGCAGGACGACGCAACCCTCTGGCGCCAGCTTCCCGAAGCCGAGGGGCCCCGCGCCCACTACGTCAACGTCCACCAGGGCTGTCCCGGCTGCGGCACCGCCATTTTCGCTCACCACGGCTACTACCCCTGGGTCCGTAACCTGCACCCCGCCGACTTGCGCTCGGAGTGCCCCAACTGCCGGGCCACCTTTCCCAGCAACGACTTGCGGACAGGCGATTTCTCGAGCGGCGAGTACGCCGATGATGGCTTCGGATACTTCGACCGCGACGGACATCTCTTTCTTTTTGCCGCCGCCTATCGCCGCGATCTGGTCAACCTCTACAACAGCCCTATCGATCAGTTGACCTCGCTACTGCGAATGGAATTCGAACCGCAAATAGCCCGGCGCCTGGGCATCATGCTCCTGCGCTACGCCAGCGAGGTCCTCAATCTAGCCGCGATCCCTCAGTTTCGACACGGCCCCTCGCAAGAAGTCGAAACGGCCTGGGACTGGGGCCAGCCCGATTGGAGCAGCGACCCCAACCCGATCGCCTCGCTGTTCCGCAAGGGTATGCTGCGCTACGCCATCGACATACCGATCATCGGCGCCTCGCTAGCCCTGGCCTACGACACGCTCTGGCCTTGGCTCAAAGAAGACCGCGAGCTGGTCGCCCGGGCACAGGCGTTGGGTCTGGCGATCGCGCGACCAGCGGATGCCGTCTACCTAATCGAAGAAATGCTCGCCTCGCTGCTACAGTGCCTGCTCGACGGCGGCGGCCTCAGCAACTTGCCGCGCGTCAGCGAAGGAGCGCTGACTCTGATCCGCGGACTCGACCGGCCCGATGCCCAGGACGCACTGGAATGGCTCTATGATCGCGGCCCGGAAAAACTGCGTGGGTTTGGCACCAATGACTTCTTCCCCTGCGGCACCCCGCCCGAAGCCACCGGCGGCTACAACGATACCCATACCCGAGGACTCTTCGCCCTCGAATATCAGCTGCGCCAGCTGCGCCAGCGCCACCCACAAGCCTATCCCGAAGCCCTCTTCCCCTCGCTACTAGATTCAAGCCGCGGACGGCGCATCGTCCAAGCCCCCGGTGAGCTCGCACTGCTGGGACGAATCCCTTTCCACTTCGGCGATGGAGGCTCCAGCGGCGTGCAGACGCCTCTGCACGATCGCCCACCGCTCGAACCCCTGCCCGCCGCGACGAAAGCCCTGGCCGACGAATATCTGGGCGATGACTCTCTCGTTGAATCGGCCCGACAGAAACCTTTGGGCAATACCGTACTCGACGGCGTCGGCATCGCCATCCTGCGCACCGGTGAAATGCCCGAGCGCGCCGCCGCCGGCATCGTCTATGGCGACGCACCCTACCACCGCCATATGGACCTTTTGGATGTCCAGCTCTACGCCTACGACCGCCCGTTTATAAGCGATCTGGGCTATCCGCAGTCCTGGGCCAGCGTCCACTGCTGGGAAGGACACTGGGCGACACACAATTCAGTCTGGTCGGTCGCCCCTGACCTGCATCCGCTCGAACTGCCCTTCGACACGCCTCAGCCTTTTCTCAAAGCGATCGCCGGACGCGGTCGACTAGTGCGGATCCTGTCTAGCGAAGGATTGCAGGTCGCCGAAGTCGAAGCCGAGCGTTGGGCCTGGAACCCTGCAGAGCAGCGCTGGTATCGGCCCGGGATCTATTTTCGCCGATTGATCGCCCTGGTCGAAACCGATGGCCAGGGTGTCGCACTGATTGATCTGGCCCGCGTCGCAGGAGGAGCCGAACACTGGCGTATCTGCCGCGGTTTGGAAGGAGAATTCGCCGTAGAGGGCATCGAGTCGGAGAAGCTCTCCGGCACCGCCGCCGGACCCGGTGTCGAACGCGGCCAGCTCGACCGACTCGCCCACCCCGACCACGCGGCGCTGGCCTATATGGACCAGCCGACCCAATTGCAGACGACCGGTGCCTGGCGCGGCACCTGGACTAGTTGTCACGACCCGGCAGCCAAGCTCGACCTCCACGCGCTCCGCGCGCCCAATGGCGCGCTAACGGCACGCGCCACTGCGGCGATGGGCACACCGGACCAATCGGGCTACACCTACCGCACCCTGCTCTGGCGGCGCGAAAGCGAAGAGACGAGTTGTTTCGATCTGGTGTTCGAACCACGGCTGGGGCCAGCAACGCTGTCCCGCGCCGAAGCCGTTCCCGCTTCAGATCCCGATGCCATCGGAGTCCGAATAGAGACGCGCGCCGGCCGCGAACTCACCCTCTACTGGCACCCGCAATCCCGGGAACCGACCCGCTATGCCGACGGCACCGAATTGAGTGGCGGTATCGCAGCATGCATCGATGGCGAGTGGTGCTCTACCGGTGCTGCTATGGTGCAAACCCGCACGCGCCGCAACCACTTCCCCCGCGCCCGGCAGATCGCTACCATCACCGCCCTCGATCGCGATACCTCCACTGTCGAGGTGACAGGCCTCAGCCAAATCGCCACGGGCGATCGGGTGCGGATACGGTCGACCGGCCGCAACTACCGCGTCGTCGCCGTCGCCGCACTCGCCGAGAGCAGCCATCGACTGACACTCGACCTATCTTCGATACTGGGAAAGGCGCGGATCGCCGCAGTGTGCGGGTCCGAGGTCGAACTCGACTTCTTCCTGCCGACCCGCACCGGCTATTTGCATTCAACCCGCCTCGAAAGGGCATCAGACGGCACGTGGCAACCCATCGTCGACGCCGCCAACCCCGACATGGATCGCACGGTCGTCGAGCTCGCAAGCCCACCGCAGGGATGGAGCGCTGGGGATTGGGTACGCGCGGTCGCCTACACCGTCGGCGATGCGATCGAGTTCGAACCTGCGAAGTAGCGCATCGTCGCTCCCAGCGCATCGATCTAGCCATGGCGCTGATAACTCCAGTCCTAGCGCTCGTCGAACCCGCGCTCGCACAGGATGCGATACCCACAGACCGCCGCCTTGCAGATATCGCGGGCATAGTCTTCGTCGCCAGCAATCACCATCCCGCCGTCGCGGGTCATATACTTGGAACCCTGGAAGCTGAAGCGAGGGCGATCAGACGCCCATATCGCTTGACCCGACGTCCTACAAGGCCCTTTATAATTCCCATACATTCACCGATCTTGCGCTCAAGGACCAGGACCTGATCGCAGTAACCCAGGGCAGGGGCTTCTGGATTCTCGATGATCTGACGGTATTGCACCAGGCGACGCCGGACACCGCGAAAAAAGCAGCGCATCTCTGCTACCGGCTAGCCGCCGGTGGGCGTAGCGACGAACCAGTTAACGCGGGCATGAATCCGCCACTGGGCGTGGTATTTGAGTACGGCCAGTGAATCCGAGCTCGGGCAGCTCGATTCAGTGTGGAACGAAAACCTGCAGGCAATGAACAGCCGCATTCAGTCAATGGGAATCGATCTCATCACTATCGCCGACGAGTGAATTGAGCCTTCCGGAGAGCGAATAAATGACGACTGTAATTACGCGAATTGTGAGGACTTTTTCAGCGATTTCGCTGCTTGTTGCGGTTTTGCCGCACAGCGCATCAACTGCACCGCTGAGCATCGAGGACATCATCGCCCTCAAGCGGGTTTCGAGCATCCAGATGAGCCCGAATGGCAACCAGATCGCCTACCTTTTGTCCATTCCCCGGGAAATATACAAGGACGATGATGGCAGCCCCTACCATGAGCTTCACCTCGTGGATATGCAGGGCAATTCGCGGCCGTACGTCACCGGTGACATCGACATAACGAATATCGCCTGGGCGGCGAATGGCGAGTCCATATTCTTTACGGCCAAACGGAACCCGGAGGAAAAATTCAACGCCCTGTTTGAAATCGCACTGGCAGGCGGCGAAGCGATCGAGATTTTTGCGCATGAGAATTCGATCGGTCGCATCGATCCGTCCCCGGACGGCAGCAGCATCGCCTTCACCTCGAACGACGCGCCGCCGAAGAAAAAGGAAGAGCTCGCGGCCAAAGGATTCAAGGCCGTAATTTATGAAGAGTCCGTGCCCGTGAACCGGGTTTTCATGCTGGACCTGGACAGCGGCGAGGCCGCGATGCAGGATCTGCCGGGGTCGGCATCGGCATTTACCTGGGCCGCGGATGGCAGCCATTATGCGGTCGCACTGGCGCCGACCCCCCTGATTGACGACTCTTTCATGGCCAAAGACATTTACGTCGTCAATGCCACAACTGGTGAAGTGCAAAACCGCATGGAATCGATCGGCAAACTCGGCTATTTCGAATTTTCTCCCGACGGCGAGCGAATTGCTTATGTCGGCAGTGTCGATATCAATGACCCGAATCAGGGCAGGTTGTATGTTGCATCGTCGTCCGGCGGCGAACGCCGCGACCTCGTGCCCGATTACCTGGGACATGTTGTGGACCTGTCCTGGTACGACGATATCAGCATCCGCTGGCTGGGCCGTCGCGGTGTCTGGACCGAGCGGTCAAACGCCTCGATCATGTCGGCGGAAGCCGCCGGCACTGCACCAGATTCGGGCCCGATTGTGCGCACGATCGACGCCAACGCCGGCCAGGACCGCGTGGCTGCGATTGCCGACACGCCGCAACATCCCCCGGAGGTCTATTTACTGCGCGATGGCGCTGCACCAAAGCGCCTGACGAATTCGAACCCGATTCTTGCCGAGCGTGACCTCGCCAGGCAGGAGGCGATTACCTATGTCGCGCGCGATGGTTTGTCGCTGGAGGCAATTCTCATTCATCCGGCTGCAGCCAGGCCGGGCGGCAATCCACTGATCATCTTCGTACACGGCGGTCCTGAAGCGCATCATTCGAATGGCTGGATGTCGAACTACAGCCAGCCCGGGCAGGCCCTGGCAGGAGAAGGGTATGCAGTGGTCTATCCAAACTACCGTGGCAGCACCGGGCGCGGCGTCGAATTTTCGAGACTCGACCAGCACGACTATGCAGAGGAAGAATTTAACGATCTCGTTGATGCCAAAACGCACCTGGTCGATGCCGGTCTGGCCGACGCCGGGAAAACCGGAATTTCGGGAGGTTCCTACGGCGGCTATGCCACGATGTGGGGGGCGACGGCACTGAGCGAACATTTCGCCGCCGCCGTAGCATTCGTCGGCATATCCAACCAGATATCCAAGTTCGGCACCGGCGATATCGCGTATGAAATGTACAACGTGCACTCACTGGCCTGGCCGTGGGACGACTGGATGTGGATGCTGCAACGCAGCCCGATCTATTATGCCGACAAGGCGCGCACACCGCTGTTGATCATGGGCGGCGACAAGGATCCGCGCGTTCATCCGAGCCAGTCACTCGAAATGTACCGCCACATCAAATTGCGAACCAGGACACCGGTGCGGTTGGTCATTTACCCGGGCGAGGTGCACGGCAATCGCCACACGGCCGCCCGCTACGACTATTCCCTGCGTATGCAGCGCTGGATGGATCACTACCTAAAAGGGCCAGGCGGTGAACCGCCGGATTACGAAATCGATCACGCCTCCCGCCTCGAGGACGACAGCGAATAAGCGCGACACGCGTCAGGCAAAATTCATCGGTGATGATGGTCGCGGCGGCAAGCGCGAGGAGTGCGAGCAAAACCCACAGCACGGAAGAAATATCCGCATTTTACGACAAGCAACTGGAGGGGGAACGGCGAGGCTGTGTGCCGCGAGCACAACATCTCCGAGCAAACATTTTATCGGTGGAAAAAGAAATGCGGCGGCTCTTTTAGGCTCGGTCGGTCCAATGGACGAAAAAGGTTGTTTTAGCCTCTAAGGGGCCGGGAGTAGACGGACTTCGAGGCGTACCCCGTCCGACGTAGAGAGGGACCGGGAGCGATGTACGATCGAGTATTGAGTTAGGCGGCGAAGTCCCACTCTTGCTGGGTGGGGCTCTAGGGGGATAAGCGGCAGCGGCGGGGTTGGGCCGACCCCTTGGAGATAGCGCCGGGCCGATGCGGGGTCGGTCAGCGCCCCGATCCAGCGCAGCCGTCCGCCACCGTCGCGGCAGACCGACTCGACGGTTTGATCGGTATCGGCTTGGCGAAGAATGCGGATAATCTCTTCGGTGCTGTGGTGTTTCTGTTTCATGAGGCTACTCCTTAATCGCTAAGAAAGAGTCTCATCCTAATTAGAGAAAATCGGAGCGATCATAACACATTTAAATCAAACATTTACTAATAGTTAAGGAAATAACAATGAACAGCAAGCCCAACATCCTCTTCATCATGTCCGACCAGATGGTCGCCGCCCTCACCGGCGCCTACGGTCACCCGGTGGTGCAGACGCCCAATCTCGACCGCCTCTGCCGCCAGGGTATCCGCTTCGACTCGGCCTATACACCCTTCCCCGTCTGCTCGCCGGCGCGCGCCTGCACCATGGCCGGCCGCCACGCCTCGGAAATCGGTGCCTGGGACAATGGTGCGCTCTACGCCGCCGACCAACCCAGCATGGCCAACTACCTCAGCAACGCCGGCTACGACACCGTGATGTCGGGCAAGATGCACTTTATCGGCCCGGACCAGTTGCACGGCTTCAACCGCCGGCTGACCACCGATATCTATTCCTCTGATTTCAACTGGGTCAAACAGGAATGGATCGATATCAAGAAAAGCCAGGGGCGCGACTGCGAAGAAGTCATGAGCGATCGCAAGTCCTACAACGCCGGCGGCTACACCGCCGAAGGCGTGCACATCGGCCAATGGCACAACGCGCTCAGCTACGACGAGGAGACCCACTTCCGCTCGCTGGAATACCTGCGCGCGCGCGGCAACCACCCCGAGCCCTTTATGCTGGTCGCCTCCTACCACCACCCTCACGAACCCTTCCACGCGCCGCACGAATACTGGGACCTCTACGAAGGCGCCGAGATCGAAATACCCGAATTCCCGGACAACCTCGACGACACCTATTCGATGATGGATCGCTGCCTCAACGCCTACCACGGCACGCGCCGCTACAACCTGCGCGACCCCGATGGGCTCCGCAAACTGCGCCGCGCCTATTATGGTTTAGTCACCTATATGGACCGCAAGGTCGGCGAATTGCTCGACACCCTGGAGCAGACCGGCTTAGCGGACAATACCGTAGTCGTCTTCGCCAGCGACCACGGCGATATGCTCTGCGAAAAGGAGATGGTGCAAAAGCGCTGCTTCTACGAGTGGTCCTGCCGCGTGCCGCTGATCGCGCGTTTCCCCGACGGCTGGCAGGCCGGCACCGTCTGCGACACGCCGGTATCGCTCATTGACCTGCTGCCGACCTTTTGCGAGATCGCCGGCACCGAAGCCTCGCTGCCGCACGACGGCGAGAGCCTGATCGGCATCCTCGACAACCCGCCGCAAGACCGCATCGCCTTCGCTCAGGCGCACGAGGCGGTCGGCATGCCCTGCATCATGGCGCGCCAGGGGCAATACAAATACAATTATATCCACGGCCACGGCGACCAGCTCTTTGATCTGGTCGCCGATCCAGGCGAGTGGAATAACCTGGTCGCCGACCCGGCGCATAGCGCAATAGCTGCCCGGCTGCGCCAGGCGATTTTGGAGCGCTTCGATCCCGAGACCATGGCGAGCGAGACCAATGCCAGTCTGCTGCGGCGCCAGCTCATCGACCAGACCATGACCCGTCACGGCCAGACCTGGTGCCACTTTCCCCAGTTCGACTATCGGCGCGACGCTTCCAGCCAGCATCTGCCCTGAGTATCGCTCAAAATCCGTACCCCGGTATAAAAGGGTATCGATCGGCTCGGCGAAGAATAAGTGGATCTGCATCCCGCTGCTCTACGTCGAGCAGTTGCTCACCAGCAGTCAGTCGTTCGAAACAAGTGAAGGTCTCAAAAAGGATCGGAGCCGTCTCCACGATCTCTACCCGGCCACGCGAGGCTCGGCGAGGGTGCGCCAGCTGTCGTAGTAGCCCCGGGTCGGCTCCGGCAGGCTGGGGCGGAGATTGTCCGCCAGCATCCACAACTGGTCGCCCTTTTCGCTGTCCTGGTATTCAGCCCGGTGGTCGATCAATCCCCCCATCAGGCTCAGGCGATCGCCCATCCCCTCCGGCTTAACGCCGCGATGGACGGTATTGCCGTCCCAGAAGATCGTCTGCCCGCGCTCAAGTTCGACCCGCAGAGCCCCCGGGATCTCGCCCTGGGGATCCTGGAGCATGCACTGGTGTTCGCGCTCGGTGCGGTAGCGCTTCTGACTGCCCGGAACAATCCACAGGCAGGGGTCGTCGACCAGCGCCATATGCCATTTGACCATGTGCTTGCGGTAGGTACCCAGCATCTCCATTTCTTTTTCGTAGGTATTGTCGCGATTGGCGGGTCCGACATCGCGGTGCCAGCCGCATTGGTAGTCGCCGGCGATCGCGCACAAGTGCACCCAGCCCAACCGCAGCTCGTCGCCCAGCAATGGCCGCAGATAGCGCACCAATGCCTCGCTGCCCAGATACTCGGCGAAGACCGGTTCGTCGAATTCCGGTGCGATCAGCCCGGAGACAAACTGCGGTTCGACTCCCTCGCCGCCGGTGCGCACGCCCTCGGCGGCGTCGACCACCGCACCCGAACGCACCTTATCGACCACTCGCCAGGCCGCTGTCTCCAGCAGGTCCAGCAGGTCCGGCTCCACCGCGTCGACGACGATGAAATAACCCTGATTGCGATATTGCTCAGCTAATTCTTGTCCATCCATCGTTATCGCTCCGTTGAAGGTGAGCAGGACCTTCCCTATATTACTCTAATTGGGGCTCCATAGCGGCTAAAAAGCAAGGTGACCGGCGGCGTGCTTTCCATGCGCTGTTTCACTCACAGTGCTGCGAATGTCGAAACGAATCGACGATACGGAAAGTTCTGCACGGCCGTCAAGTGTCAAGATGACCGTGATTCTGCTGGTTAGATCTGAAGCGCCCCTAATTTGTCGATACGGACCCAGCAGGGAACCGGGCGAAAAGACCTCGACAGCGCTTGACCTGACACCCTAAAAGGCCCTTTATAATTCCTAGACATCACCTCTTCACCAGCGCA
This sequence comes from Candidatus Latescibacterota bacterium, assembly GCA_015660315.1. Lineage (GTDB taxonomy): Bacteria > Latescibacterota > UBA2968 > UBA8231 > UBA8231. Next base: position 101 of record DQLG01000171.1, on the reverse strand, counting down.
CCAGCACCCGAGCAAGGCCGCGACGACGCGCCCAAACTCGGCTTCTATTTGTGTCGGGTCTCTGACGATCGCAGCGATCTGCACCTGATCCGCACCGAGCG
>DQLG01000266.1 GCA_015660315.1 Candidatus Latescibacterota bacterium | reverse complement strand
GGCAGATTTTCCAGAAACCACTGCCCCTCTTCGGGGATATCCCAAGGGATGTCGATCTTGTGGTTTTTGTCCCGGAAACCTATCGCGCAGGAAAGCCGGGTCTCGTCGGTGCGATTGGGAAAGGCGCCGTGGTAGGTGCGGTGGGCGAAGACGATCATATCGCCACCGTCGGTGAAGAGCGGGACCAGGCCGGGGATGTCGAAGCCGGCGTAGCGGGATTCCTCTTCGCCTTCCGGGTAAAAGGAGCCGCGGTCAGCGGTCAGATTGAAACCCTCGGGTCCTTGCCAGTCTTCCAGATGGGAATCCTCGATAACGCAGAGGCCGCCGTGAGTGGGGCGGGAGCCGGTGAGGTAGAACCATTTGCCAGAGGGCCAAAGGCCGCTGTTGAGCACGTGGCCTGAGTTTTTGGGCGCGCCGGTGTGGAAGCCGCCCCAGTCGGTATGCCAGCCGACAGGTTGTGATCCGGGTTTGCGGATGATCGCCGCCGAGCGATGCACGGTCAGTTCGTCGCTGCCGATCAGGTGGCGGTGCAAGTCCATGAAGGGTTTGTAGTCCATCAGGCTCCAGGCACCGGCCCCCGATTCGACCCAGGCATGGCGGGTGCGGCTCTGGCCTTCTGCGAGCGTGCCTTCGGGGTCGGTACCGTCGTAGACCGCCTGTTTGAGTCGTTCGACGATTTCTTCGGGCAACGCGTCTTTGATGATCGCGAATCCGTGGCCCTCCAGGCATTCGTCCATCCGCTCGAGTTCGTCGGTGGAGAATTCGTAGCGGTAGCCGAGATCCGGTTTCTGTATATGCGAATAGTCTTGCATCTTTTGCTCCGTGTAAATGGCGTTAGGGCGTATCGGGTTTGCTCAAAGACTCAGGGGCGGTCAGGCCGGAGAAGACGTATTCCATAACGCCCTCGGCGGTGACTTGCAATTGCGCCGCTCCCTGTAGGCAGAGGTCATCGAGTCTCTCGCGGGCTGCTGCGACATTGAGGTTGCTGAGCATTGCGATTTCTTCGGCGGTGATGTGCCCGCCCTTGTCGGCGGCCAGTTGCAGGATTTGTTTCTCGCGTTTTCCGTGGCGCTGGCTAACGCGGACCATGTAGGCTCCGCCGACCAAGGTGCCGGCGAGTATGACAATGAGTATAACCAAAGTCGTGATAGTACCTTGGAGACTGTTTTCTTCTTCGTCAAAGAGGATGGCGCCAAAGACTCGGAGCAAACAGGCGCCGAAGGTGGCGGTGCGATAGCCGAGTATGCTGAGCAGGATGTGTACGGGACCTATCCTCTATACCGGTTGGTAATGGCTATATAATAAGGCATCGCGGGGGGTTCGATCAATACCGGTCTGCTGGCGGTTGCGTCGATCTGGGCGGCGGGGCAGATTATGCGGAGCAAGTCCTGCCCACAACTGCTCGGCCGTGATTGTCTGGAAATACTTTAGAGCGTATCCCCTGCAAAGCCACGGGGTCAATTCGAGGTCCCCGCGTTTTGCTACAGACACTAGTGGAGCCCCATAAATGAGTGCGACGATACTGGATACCCCCGAGCAACGGGCGGCGTATGTGCAGCGGATGTTACAGGCTCTATGCAGCGAGCCGGGCCCGCATCCGTCGGGTACTGAAGCGTATGAGCAAGTCGCCCGGCGCATCCATATGGAGCTCGATGCTGCGTTGCCGACCGTTTTTCTCGACCGCTATCTGGATTTCTGGCAGGTGCTGCCGCGCCCCGAGATTATATATCAGGGCAAGCGGGTCGCTGTAGAGGTCGCGGAAAATTGTGCGGGGACTAGCCCTGCGGGTTTTACCGGTGTGATCGAGCGGATCGACGGGCCGGTGCCCTATGGCATTGTCGATATAAATAGCGGTGAGATGGCGGCCTGTATCGCGGTGGGCAAGGATGTGCACGCCCAACGCGGCTATCTCTTTGACGACGAAGTGTTGTCGCTGCCGCGCTTTGTTATCGGGATCGGCGAAGTGCCCTTTGTCGACTTGCTGGTTGCCGAGTGCGCCCAGGTACAGGTGCGGCTCAGGGTGGTTTATGCGCCAGAGGTGCCCACCTACAATATTATCGCTACGATTCCGGGTGAACTCCCAGACGAGATCCTGGTGATGGCGCATGCCGATTCGATTATTATGACCGAAGGGGCGAACGACAATATGGCGACGGCGATTGTCACGCTGATGTTGGCACAGGCGTTTGCGGAAACTCGGCCGCGTTGTACGCTGACTTTTGCGATTACCGGTAGTGAAGAATACGGCTTGATGGGGGCCAGGCACTATGTCCGGCGGCGGCAGGTCGAAGGCACGGCGGGGCGGCTCAAATTCGTCGTTAATTCAGATTCGCTGACCTACGGACCGAATTTGTGGGCGACGACGCATGATCGGGAGTTGATGGATCTGGTTCAGTCGGTACATAGAGATTTAGCGCTGGGGACCGAGCCGATCTACAGCGCGGCCGAGTGTTGGATGAACGACGCGGCTTGTTTCAGGGATATCAATCGCCATATCCGCGGGATTAATTTCAATAGCCGTGGGTATGAGACGCTCGCCGCCAACCATACGCCTGCCGATAAAGCGGCCAATGTGCCGATTGATTGCGCGGAGTCGGCCTTTTTGGTGTTGCGAGCGTTGATTGAGCGCTTGCAGTCTCTGTGATACGGTGTTGTAGGAAGCGTTTTTACAATAGCTTCTTGGTGAATAAACTTTAACAAGTGTTGGATTTGCTGCCGTCTTGTTGCAGATGTGCCAAACTAGCTGTATTCCTCGTTTACTAATGTTCGATCGATGATTTTTTTACGCTCATACGAAAACGCGTGCGGGCATAGGGGTTGGGCTCGTTTAAGCCTGATAATGGCGCTGCAGAGCCCAAACTAAATTTTTGGCGTAGAGTTTTCTATCGCTGTTGTGAAATATGGATATGGGCGGTGTTGTTGTCGACGCCCCTCACGGTTGAGTGTGAGGTCGTAGGTTGACTAGAGCAGCGCCAGGGAGCAAGGTGATGGTATCCGATAAAGATGATCCCGCAGTAGTGGTCTCGCTCGACCGACAGAATATGGTGTCGAGTGTGCGGCATCCCCCAGGGCTTGATCTAACCGACGCTCTGACGGTGGAAGCTTGGGTCGACGCGCGCGACGCGCGGCAGGAAGGGCTGCAGGCGCTTGTTTCCCAGTGGACCCCGCCAGACGCTTATGTTGGTTTTAGTGCCTTTGATGCCGCGGCTATCGGCGGCTTGCCGACGCGTGGGTATTTCGGTGCGGTATTTGACGGCCGCTATGTGTATTTCGTGCCCGAGCAACACGGCGAAGAAGGCATGCCGACGCACGGTGTTGTGTTGCGCTATGATACACACGGCGAGTTTGCGGATCGTTCGAGTTATTCCGCCTACGATGCGGGGCAAACCGATGGTCTGCAGACGCGAGGGTTCTACGGCGCTATTTTTGACGGCCGCTATGTGTATTTTGTCCCGCGCCAGATCGATATGGTGGAATATCACAGTCGTATCCTGCGCTATGATACACACAGTGATTTCGACGATCCCAAAAGTTGGGCAGCGCGCGACATGGGGGAGGCGCATTCGCAACAGGGCGCAGCCTTTGACGGCCGTTATCTCTATTTCGCGCCGGGCTTTAGCGGTGATCCAACGTTGGAGGACCAGTATTGTGGGCGGGTGATCCGCTTGGACACACAGGCCGAGTTTAAGGATCCGCAGAGTAGTACCAGTGTTGATATAAGCGAGTTTTTAGGGCCGCAATGCGCCTGTTTCGATGGTGCGGCCTTTGACGGGCGTTATATCTATCTAGTACCGCTCTATACCGGAGTTGCCGTGAGATATGATACCCAAGCGGACTTCGCTGATGCCAACGCCTGGCAGCGTTTTGACGCCAAACCGCTCGGGTTTCAGTTGGCGGTGGGGGCGGTATTCGACGGTCGTTATCTCTATTACTGTGCCTATGGCCACGCGACGATCGTGCGCTACGATACGCAGGGCGAATTCACCGACGCGAGCGCTTGGCAGCGCTGGGACGCCGATCATACGGACGGATTGCGGACCACGGGTTTCGACGGTGGTTTTTTCGACGGGCGCTTCGTTTATTTCCAACCTTTCTTTTTGCATATGGGCCCGGGCGAGCGCGACAATCTCTTTCACAGCCACTATCTGCGCTACGATCCCAATAAGCCCTTTGCCGATCCGGCTAGCTGGCAGGCCTATGACGCTTCGCGCACCGATGGTTTGCACAGCGTAGGTTATAATGCCGGCGCGTTCGACGGGCGCTATTTCTATGCGGCGCCCTGGCAACAGGGGCCGAAGCCGGATCGGCCAGGCGAGTTTGTGACGCACGGGATCGTTCTTCGCTGCGACACGTTGGGGACGAGTGGCTCGTTCAGTTTGCGCTATTGCGACTATGGGCACAATGGTGGGTTGAATGCGGCGGTGCCCGGCCCGAGTTTTGTGGTCAATACGGAACGCGGGCCATTGAGTGTGGCGCTGCACGGCGCACTGAGTGTGGGGCGGCATCATTTGGCGGGGGTCTATGACGGGCAGAGGTTGGCGCTGTATATCGACGGAGAGTTAAGGGCTATTCGGGAGGGGGCAGGTGGGCTTGTCGCTAATGACGAGCCGATCGCCGTCGGGCATATTCATAAGGGGCAGGGGCATTTTGCTGGGGATGTTTGGGGTGTGCGGGTGGCACGGGTGGCGCGTTCGGCGGAGTATATTGCTGGGGCATGGCGGGAAAAATTGCCGGTTGGCGGATAATCCGAAAAACCGATCCCAGGCCTCATTGGCCAAATCGAGCAAGGTGATGCATCGGTGGATCGAGGCGAAAGGTCTGGGGTGGACGATTCTCACAGTATTCCGGTTAGAGACATTTTATGGTGGCGGGCGATTAAACGCATCTTGAACTTTATGCTCTATTTGCTGGATACCCATATCTCAATAGACAAACGGTGCCAGATGCTCCTCGGTGATTTCGACGCCGAAACCGGGCCTATCTGCTGGCACCATCCGCCCATTTTTCGGCGTGGCGACACCGGGTATACGCACCGCTTCTTCGGGCGGCACGCCCGGAGGAGTCGCCACGAAACACTCGGCCCACGGAATGGCGGGCAGCGCGTAACAGGCGTGTTGTCCGTAGGCGGTGATGCCGCCGCCGTGCGGGATCACCGAGATGCCCGCTGCCTCGGCGATGGCGCAGATCTTGGTAAGGGCGGTCAGGCCGCCGACCCAGTGGATATCGGGTTGGAAGATGTCGACGAGATGGCGGCTGGCGGCGTGTTGGAAGGGCACGGTTCCGTACCAGTGCTCGCCGGTGGCTAATGTTTGCCAGGGTATGCGCTGGCGCAACTGCGCATGCGCGTCGAAATCTTCTGAACGCAGCATTTCTTCCATCCATTTGAGCTTATAAGGCCGCAACTCCTCGGCCAAGCGCACCGCATATTCTACGTCGAAGGCCATCCAGCAGTCGAGCATCAACTCGACCTTAGGGCCGACTTCTTCGCGGGTGCGGGCGATCAGTTCGATATTCTTCTGCAAACCGTCGATGCCGTCGGCCGGTCCATACGGACAGGGCAGTTTGGTTGCCGGGAAACCCAATTCCATATACCAGTCGGTGTCGCCGCCGGTCGAGTAGCAGAACAACTCGTCGCGCGCCGGGCCACCGAGCAGTTCGTAGACCGGTCGGTCTAAAATCTTGCCTTTGAGGTCCCACAGTGCCAGGTCGATGGCGCTGATAGCGTAGGAATGCAACCCGGTCGCGCCAAAGGGTGCGCCCATACGCACCATCATATCGTAGCATTTCTCTGTGGCCAGTCAGCTTTCG
>DQLG01000777.1 GCA_015660315.1 Candidatus Latescibacterota bacterium | reverse complement strand
GGCGGCGACCGACGATTGGAAATCGATAAGGAAAGTACCGCCGCGATAATTGAGTAGCCATTCAATAGTGCCGCCGTGTTCCAGAATCCAAAAGGCCAAGCCATATGATTTTAGGTGGTCGCGCTGGGTGGTGTCCATGGGGATCAGCAGGCGCTCGGCTTGCGCGGGGCGGAGGCTGAAAAAAGACAGAGATAGCACAAATAGGAGTCGCATTTATTTCCTTTAGTCGCTCTCGTGTAAGCGCCTGAGGCGTTGTATACGCAGGCGAATTTCGGGGATGAGGGCGTCGCCTGGGTGTTGCAGCAGGGTGGTTTCGTAGGTTTTGAGCGCTTGTTGGCGGTTGCCGCGGCGTTCGTAAAGGCCGGCCCGGTGCAATTGTGCCGAGACGATATACTCCCCGTCGGGGAAACGCGATGCCTGGCGTTCGTAGAGGCTCAGTGCCTGCGCGATATGCCCTTCTTGCTCGCGCAACCGGGCTCGGGTGAGCAGACTGCGTTCGGCGAGCGCGGGTTCGGCGTTTTCTTCGAGCCAAATCCATTGTTCTCGCGCCTTCTTGCTCTTGCCCTGGCGTTCTAATAATTGCGCACGGCCGAGTGTGGCAAGCCCGGGAGATTTGCTGTGGTCTTCGCAAAGTAGCAAGAGGTCGAAAACATCGTTGGCGAGGTGGTGGCCCGGGTTGGTCGTGGACAATTCGACCAATAGGGTTTCCGCTACGGCAAAATTTCCGCGAAAATAAAACAACTCGGCGCGGCGATAACGGGCTTCGTAGGCGTTGGGGCCTAGCTTTTCTAGGGCATCGAGAGCGCGCTCACTGCGATTAAAATCACCTAAACGCAGGCTGGACTCGGCGAGCAGGACCAGGGCCTGAGGAGTCCATTCGCCGCGACGCGGCGAGTCGATAACACTTTGCAGCGAGCGTATGGCTTCTTCGATATCTCCGTTTTGCTCTAGTTGTAAACGCGCTATGCCGACCAGCGTTTGCAGCGTCTCGGGGCGATCGGAAAAATCGCGTGCCAGGCGACGGTAGAGTTCAAGCGCGGTATCGCTGTCTTCGCGTGCAGTTAACGCGGCCTGGCGGCTGAGGGCCTGGTAGCGATAGGGTGAATCCGGGCGGCGTTCGGCGAAGAGCGCGTAGGCGCGGGCGGCGGTTTCGGCGTAGCCCATGGCCTCGGCGCGGGCGGCGTATTGGAAGAAGTGTTCAACGTCCTGGCCCGCAAGGCCGTCCAGCGCGGTTAGACCGCTTTCCGGATCGCCGGCGGCAAGGGCGCAGGAGGCGATAAGCTGAGCGACGAAGAGCGGCCGCTCGGAGGATAGCGCCTGTAGCGTTTGCAGCGCTTTGGTGCCTTGTGTGCGGCAGACTATTTCGAGGCGGCCGGCGACGACGGGCAGGCGCTGGGGGACTTGCTCGATATTGGCGATAAACATCTCGAAGGAAGGGCGGTAGTCGCCTTCTTCCAAATAGAGGGCAGCCAGTTCCCAACTGTAAAGCCCTGATATGCTTTCGCCGCCGTGTGCTTTTTGCCCTTCGCGCAATATGCGGATCGCTTGCTGGCGCAAACCGGCGAGGCGGCAGCGGTCGGCGACGGGGCCGTAGCTGGCGGCGGAGGCTTTGTCGATGGCTAGACGCCAACTGGCGACGGCTTTGTTGTCGTCTTCTAGGGCGTGATAGGCGTCGCCTAACAATAGGGCGGCGGGGCTATCACGCCGTTTTTTCAGCCAAGCGTCGAGTAGCGTGATGACGCGTTGGTGCGCGCCAATGGCGCTCAGCGCGCGGGCGTGGCCGCGGATGATGGGGGCCTGGTTGGGGGAGAGGCGTTGCCATTCTTCGTAGAGGGGAACCGCCTCGGCGAAGCGTCCGGCTCTCTCTAGAGCCTGCACGCGTTTTGCTAGTGTGGCATCGTCGTTTTGCGCGTGGGCGTCGTGCAAGGCGAGTGGGATCAGAGCCAGTAGAGCTAAGGCACGAAAAAAAGTCGATGGTCTCACTGAGTTTCGCGCTCCTGGGCGTCCTGGTAGACCTGCTCATAATAGCGTTTGAGCAGGGCGTGGTATTCATCGGGATAGGGGCCTTTGAGGGCTTCGCGCAAGGCTTGGCGCCAGCGGTCGGGCACCTGTCCGAGGTCCATTGGTAGGGTGGTCGGGCCGGCATAGGGTTGGTCCGCGCCCGTTTTGCCTTGGCGTTTCTCTTTAAAGCCCCGGCTGTGCAGCGAACGACTGGCGTCGAGCATGCGTTGGTAGATGCGTTCCTGGTTTTGCAACGTGCGCTGGTCGAGGCGGTGTTGGCCCAGGTCGGTGAGGACCTCGCGGATGTCTTTTTCGATCGCCTCGACGCGCTGTTGTGCGGCGCGGTTACCGCGCAGCGAACGCCCGAGTTCGCCAAGGGCCTGCATTAGACGGCTCTGCTCGGCACTGATGCGCCCGAGTTGACGCCGGAATTCCTGCCCGCCTTGGCCGGGCCCCTGTTGTTGTGCTTGCGCCAGGGCCTGTTGCGAAGCCTCGTTCAGTTGGGATTGCTGTTCGGAGAGACCGAGCATCTTCTGCATGGCTTCGCCAAAGCCGGAGGGCGATTGCGCTTGAGCTAGATTGTCGAGACTCTCGCGTAGTAACAGGACCGTTTCGTTGAGGTAGCGCATGGCTTGCTCTTGCGGTTTCTGCGCTCGTTGCGTCTCGCGCTGGCCCAGGTTTTCCGCGGCTTCTTTCATGTGGCGCAGCGCGTAGCCGATGGTAGCGTTTAGCCCCTGGGCCAAGCTCATGGTGCGGCGGCCGACCGCCGCGAGGCGTTCGGTAACCTGGCCGGTGCCCAGCAAGAGAGCGAACTGGTCTTCGGCGAGCGTTGCCTCGGTGGGGTGACGGGTATCGCCAGTGGTATCGAGTAGGTTTTCCTGGCGTTGTGAGAGTTGTACGACTTCGCGCATGGCTCGTCGCAGCTTTTGGCTCAACTGGTCTTTTTCGCCGGCGTTGAATTCGGCCTGGATACCTTGCAGGTTCGCTGCGAGTTTGCCGAGGTCTTCTTCTAGCCCCTTGCCGATCTTTTGCGCCTGGGTGTTGGCCTTGGCTTGCATCTCCTGCACCATCTTGCGCATGCGTCCGCTCATCTTTCCCTGCTCCATCGCGTCGGCTTGTTGCGCGAGCTGCGCGGCAGTCTGCGGGTTTTGTGCTTCCATCGAATCGCCCAATTCGCGCAATTGCTCGTTGAGCCTTTCGGTGTCGCGCTGCAGGCTGCCCTCCTGTTGCTGTTGGCGCAGGCCGTTTTGTTCTTTGGCGAGTTCGTCGTTAATCTGCTCCTGGCGTTTGGCCAGTTCGGCGGCTTGCTCGACGGCGGCTTGCAGTTTTTGCTCGGTTTGCACCTGTTCGAGCAGGGCGATGGTGCGGTCGAGCCGTTCTTGGAAGGCTTGTTGGTCCTCGTTGAACTGCTTGAGGGCTTCGGCCATGGCTTTGGGGTCGGGATTTTCCGCGGCTTGCTGCAACTCGGCGAGCGCGCGCTGTAATTCGGGGGCGGCGATATCGCCCATCAATTCGCGGATGCGTTCGAGCTTATCGAGTAGGTTTTCGCTGCCAGTACCTTTTTCTTTCGCTTCTTCGATCGTCTCTTCCAGTTCGGCGGTCAGCTCTTCTAAAGCGCGGGCGCGGGCGGCTTCGCGTTCGAGCGTCGATTCGAGCTCCTTCTTCTGCTCCCAACTGAGCTCTTCGCTCTTGAGCAGTTCGCGGCGCACCCGTTCGAGGTATTCTTGGTGTTCCTGCCCTTCCCGGGCCAATTCTTCGAGGTCATTTAATTGCTCTTCCTGGGCTTTATTGGCCTCTTCATAAAGTTCGTAGAGGGAAGGGAAGCGCAGCGAGTACTGGCGGCTTTGGCCTTTCTTGGGGCCGGAGACTTGGTCGTTGTCGAAGACTTCAAGGTGGTAATAGACCCGGTCCTCGGGTAGCAGGTTCGCTGCTGCGAGGTCCCAGACATGGTTGATCAGGATCTCGCGGTCGGGGCGCGCGTGCAATTCGCTGCGCCTTTGCGGACCGTCGTTGGTTCGGTGGACTAGGACGATCCGCTCGATTGAAAAGTCGTCGATGGCTTCGGCCTTGAGCAGGATATTGAGCGACTCGGGCAGATCCATGTCGCGGCCGGGGTCGACGATAGTTATCTCCGGCGGCATGTCCTCGCTCACCCGAATTGCGTAGCGGATCGGGTCGCGGTTGCGCACGCCCTTGCGATCGGTCAGGGCTAGCTGATAATAGCCCGAATGCCGGATCTCAAAGGAGACGCGCGCGGTCTGGCCGTCGACGCGGGCCGGGACGCTCAAGGTATCGTCGAGTACCAAGATCGCATCAGCCAACTCTTTATTAGCGAAAATCTCGATATCGACCTGGGTCCCGGCCAGGCATTGTATATCGCCGCTTTCCTCTTCGATGCGGGCCGACAGCCGGCTATAGGCCGGATACTCATAGTGCAAGCGCAAGCGTTCGACGGCGGGCGGGTCGATTACGTGGACCTGATATTCGGCCGATCGGCCGTCGTCGGCGGCGATAGCATAGTGGAAAGGGCGCTGTACTTGGCGGAAAGTGTGGCGTATCGAGTCGGCGCGTTCGACGATGAGGGTCTGGTCCTGCCAAGGCGCGTCGGGGTTCGGGCGGCGCATTATGCGGGCCAGACGCGGCTTGTGCGCGGCGAAGTATATATGCAGTGTCGCGTCTTCGCCCTTGACCACTTCGAGATCGCCGGGGCGTATTTCGATCAGGGTGCGCGGCGGTTGCTCGTAGGCGGTAAGGGGATGGGCGCAACGCCCGGCGGCGACGGCGAGATCGTCGTAGAATAGCGCGAAACAAACGCAGGTCAGGGCAGTGGCCACGCCGAGCAGGCGCAGGTGGACGACGAGGGGGCGGTGGTCGAGGATTTGGCCCGCAGTGGTTTCCCGCAGTAGTTCGGCGGCTCGTTGCGTCGCGGCGGCGAGTAGTTCGGGTGACTGTTGCACGGAGCCCTCGGCGGCGCAAAGCTCTAGCGCGCTGATTAGCCGTTGCCCGAGTTGTGGATAGCGTTTTTCGACGAAGAGGGCAAAACGGTGCTGCGACAAGACGACGGGCAAGGTGCGTCTGAGGAAAAGGGCCGACACCGTCCCGGCAGCGAACAGGACAAAGACGCCGCCGGTCAGACGCCAAGCGGGCGAGAGGAATAGCAGCGCCTCGCAGGCGACCCACAACAACGCCAGCCCTAAACCCGTAGCTAAAGCCAGAACAGCTCCAGCGCCCAAGGTCAGGCCCAAGGCGCGGTGGCGTAGCGCGGTCAGGCGCGCGAGGATGGATTGCAATGAGTCCATATTCAATGGGATAACGCGACCCGCGTTCCGCAGGGGAGTGCGCGGCTCTTGTGTAGATGTCGGGGCCGGAGAATAGTTCCGTTATAGAACGTAATTATAAGCGAGTTTTG
>DQLG01000649.1 GCA_015660315.1 Candidatus Latescibacterota bacterium | reverse complement strand
TTCCATTTCAGGATTTCTGCCCCCCTTGCACCGATCAATAAATTGTATTTTTTTCGCATCCAATCAATCACGGCTTGGTCCATTGCATCACCGGCGACTCTCAGGGATTCATGTTCAACAATGCCCGATAAAGCAATGACCGCTATTTCCGTTGTCCCACCGCCAACGTCTATAACCATAGAGCCAATGGCCTGTTCAACGGGGAGGCCGATACCGATAGCCGCAGCCATCGGCTCGCTGACGAGATAAACCTCCCTGGCCCCAATCCGCTCACAAGAGTTGCGCACCGCCCTCTTTTCAACTTCAGTACTACCAGACGGAACTGAAACTACGATTTTAGGACGTACAAAAAGCTTGTTTTTTTGGACCTTGCGAATGAAATGGCGGATCATTTCTTCTGTGACTTCAAAGTCAGCAATCACTCCGTCTTTAAGCGGGCGAATTATCTGGATCTCTGAGTTTTCACGCCCGACCATCTCTTTGGCTTCCGTACCCACCGCAATAACTTTCTTTGTAGCAGCCTGTCTTGCTACAATCGAGGGCTCATTTAGAACAATCCCCTCACCTTTGACAAATACGAGCGTATTAGCTGTGCCTAAATCGATGCCAATATCATTTGAAAAAAAACGCGATAAAAAACCCATACGCATCTCCATACCTATATTTGAGTTAACAACTACTTTTTGTCTTTATCAGTTCCCGCTTTGCTCAGCCACATTTTAAGAGCTTTGGCCGCATCCTCGCTATTGCTGTTAATCAATGATTTGATCTTATCCAATTTCTCATCCCTAGAATCCTGATCCCCACTCGCTTTATCTTTATTCTTTGCCATTAATTTTCAAGACCTTAGCTGTAGTTAGTTGATTTTCGCAATACCGCTTTGATCCCCGCTACACCACTATGCTTTGATCCCCGCTACACCACTATGCTTTGATCCCCGCTACACCACTATAATAACCATGGCAATTTGGATTTGCCAAATGCCCAACCCCCTTTATATCTTTATGTTACAAGATTCAGCGGTCAAAATTACCTCAAATTACCCGAATTCGATCAGGAAGGCAGTTCTTTTATGAACAAAGCTGCATTAAATGTCCTACGAAAATTAGGAACCGATAACAGCCTTGACCAAGAGCGCCAAGAGCGACTAACGCGTGAGGTCGAAGAAGAACAGCAAAAGCGCAAGAGCAAGGGGGGCGACCAAGACACGAATTTTGAAGACGTCCCGGATGAATTGTTAACTGAATCTGAGAAACGCCACGAAAAATACCGACGGCAACAAGCGATGGCAGGCCGGTTTACCCCCGCCGCAGAACGGCTACCAATTATGACGGCCGAAGAACGTGCTGCCCACAATAAAGACCGCCCCAAATGGCAACAAACATCCTTCGAGGGCCCGATCGAAAAATTGATCGAAAAGTACAAAGATCTGGCTGAGGTTCAACGACACTTAACATTGGGACAATCGATGAAATATGAATTTACCACCGATGGCCAGGTCCTCGACAAAGAAGGCAATGTGATTTTTGATGGTGAGAAAATCGTTCCTAAATCGTCTTAAGATTGACGCCCGGTTTAAATTGCGCATGAAATTGGTCTTTTCACTCCTATTCGTCCTGTCTGTTTCGCTAGGTGGTTGCACAGATACTCCGTCAACCATTGAAGAGCATCTGGCTCAAGGCGATGAGTTATTGGCTGGGGGGGAAATAACAGAAGCCGTCGCATCTTATCGGATGGCTATGCACATAGATACCCTCAACCCACACGTTTACGCCAGTCTGTCTAGGGCTTATAAAGCTCAAGGCAAGCAAGTCATAGCCGATCGTTATTTGCACAGGGCTATGAATATCCCCTACGATCTCGGCATCAGATCGCTTGAGGCCGGTGACGACAGCACCGCAATTTTCTCTTTTGAACAAACCTTGGATATATTCCCAGCGCACCCCCTAGCCTTGGGGAAATTGGCCGATATATATCAAGCACACGGCCAATTTGATAAAGCAACACTCTACCTGAAAAAAGCTGCTGAAGCTAACCCGAATTATCCACCCACCTTTGTTAAGTTGGGTTTGTTATACGCGAGCCAAGGATTCTCCGCAAAGGCCAAGGATGCATTTGCTAAAGCTATTGAACTAAACATTAACGCTTCACGCGCTTATTTGGGATTGGGTCAATTGCATTTGGATGAAGGTGCCTGGCTTAATGCAATAGAAAATTTTGAAAAAGCCCTGTTGATCAACCCGGGGTCCCCAACCGCTCATTTGGGTATCGCCAAAGCACAGAGCAACTTGAATAATCTATAAAACCTGTTTCTGAAGGCATACTATGCAGCGATTAGCAATACCAGCACTCTGTTTTATTTTCGGATGCAGTTCTGGGCAAGAACAACAACCCATTCCGCAACCAGTACCGACTGAATCAGCCCAGACTCTGGAAACCCCATATGGTGATTTCGGTCAAGTCCAAGGCTACTTAAACTCCATAAACCCATTCATTCAAGAAGTCGGTAAGATTCACCTTGAGGTTAATAAGGCCGTTGGGGCCTCTGGTCAAGCAACAAATGCCAACCTCGCTCTGGCCATGGGAAAAGTACTTCCTCGATTAAAAACTGCGATTGGTCAATTCAAAAAAATAGCTCCACCGCTGCTTTTAGCGCCTCTGCATGCCGATATTAAAAAATTAATGGTCTTACGCCTCAATGCCTACGAGACTACGATCAATAACTGGAATATAGAGAAGCAGGATGGCCATTTAGACTCTGCATTGGTAGTCAAAGCCGAAAACACCCTTCGTGAGGCCAACGAACTTATACGCAAGCTGAATGAGCAAATGAGCCAAGTCAATCTGGCGATGGAAAAAGCCTCATCACCTCCACAGACAGCTTCGCCTTAATGCATTCACGTTCACTTCGATTTGGCCGAGTCCTTTTTATGGGGCTCGGCCTTTTTTATTTACCTGGCTGCAATATAGAGTATTATGCCCATCTCACACTTGGGCAGGGGAGAATCCTTTATAACCGTCGGCCAATCGAAGAGCTACTAGCCTCTCCCCTTTTAGACGAGGATCATCGCAAGAAATTTGCATTGATCCAGTCCATTCTCAATTTCGCTGCCACTTTGGGTTTAGAAACCCGTGACAGTTATACAAGTTTTTATGACACCAAAGGCCAACCTATCAGTTGGAATGTCAGCGCTTCGCCACCAGATCGCTTTGCCCCTTTCCTATGGGACTTTCCCATCGCTGGGACCGTTCCATACAAAGGTTATTTTTATAAAGAAAAGGCCGAGACCGAACGGGATAACCTCATTGCAGCCGGATATGATGCGATTGTCCGCCCAGTTGGAGCTTATAGCACCTTGGGCTATTTCTCCGACCCCATACTCAGTGGCATGTTAGAATATTCTCCAGGGCAATTAGCTGATTTAATCATCCACGAATTAACGCACGCAACGGCCTATAACTCAGGACACACCGATTTTAACGAAAGTCTAGCCACTTTTATTGGCCGCCAGGGATCATTGCTTTTTCTAAAGCATCACTTTGGACCCGACACTCCATATTTGCAGGAGGCCATCGAACAGCGGGAAGATATTGAACTTTTCCGCGAGTTTATGTCGCAAACGGTATCCCCACTCGACTCACTCTACAATCTCGACCTACCACTTGAAGAGGTTCTAAAACAAAGAATAGGCATATTCGACCGTCGTAAATCCGACTATACCACAATCAAGAATAGATTTACCCGGTTCAATTATGATGGTTTTTTAAATTGGGAGCCCAATAACGCCCGTTTGCTTTCTTATCGCCGTTACAATTCGAAACAGGAACTATTTTTAGCCATCCACAATATTCACCAACAAGATTTCACTCGCTCTTTATCTGTGTTTTCAAGTTGTGCGCAACAAGACGATCCTTGGGCTTGTCTTACTGCTGCGGCATCATCCCCCAAAGCGTACTAAGTGATTAATCTACCCCAGGGTTAATCGCCTGTTCCAGCAGCAGCAGCTCTTCATTCGCGGGTTCAAGAATTAAACCTTTTGCTAGCAATCCCAATGCTTCGGTCCGATCCCCTTGCCCAGCAAGCAGCCGAACTAGATCACACAATAAATCGATTCGCCTCGGGAATTCGCCATGTAATTGCCAAAGCATACT
>DQLG01000677.1 GCA_015660315.1 Candidatus Latescibacterota bacterium | reverse complement strand
GTCCAGATCTCGCCCGTCCCAGGTGAAGATCTGTTCCCCCGCTTTCCCGGTGGTCGCCACGCCGTGACCCTGGCCAAGCAAACGTCCGCTCAAATCGTAAAACGCGACCGCCAGTGGTCGTTCCTGCAAAACCTTCAGCAACGCGAAGCGCACCGAGAGTTCATCATTGATACCGTCGCCGTTGGGCGTGAAGACTGATGCCATCATAACGTCTTGGATTAATTGTCCCTGCGAGGCCAGCAGACTGACCCGCGCGGTAGAAGAATTCACCAACTCGGTAGCATCCATAGCATCTATGTCAACCCGCTGGAAAATACTCTCGTCAGCGTCCGATGCACGAACAAACGAGGTGAACTGAATGCCCTCGCGGAAACTCTGCGACTCGAACTGCACTTCAATAAGAGTATGGGTATCGGCGGGCAGGCCAGCATTGAGCGAAAAGGGAAAGCGGATCCAGACAGAATCGGCACCCGTCGCCATTTGCGTCACCGCCGCCCCATCCTCGGAGCGCAGGATACCACCGGCATCCGGCGCGAAGACTCGGTCGAAGTTCGTGGAGACCGCCGTGGTCACCGCTTGATCCGGATCGAGCAGCGAGGACACCTCAGTAATATCGACCCGACCAAGACGGACCCCGGTCAGACGCGCGGCGCGCGGTGCGACAATTAGCACTTCGTTGAAGCCGTCGGTTACTGTGGCGTCGGTTGGATCGGGCGCCGCGGCACGAATGAAATAGGAAAACTGCTGCGACTCGAGTGGATTGATGTTCCGGGGCGGGGTGTAATCCGCTGCCAAAACGTGCAAGTCGGTTAGGTCTCGGCTCGCTCCCTCGTCGCTGAGTAGTGCTAACTCGCCGGCCAATTGCAATGCCAAAGGCGGAGCCAGGTCAATGCGCAGCTCACGAATTCGAGCCGTCTTAAAGGGGTCCTCCGACGAGATGTTGACCCGTATTTGAATAAACTTGCGCGGATTGGGCGAGGTGATCGTCGCTTGATTGACGCCGTTGCTCGGAAAATAGCTTTCACTCCATTCGCTCCAACCGACAAAGGCCAAAGTGCCCACTGCATCGAAACTTGTTCTTGGCGCCCGTCTGATTTTTTTTCCATCCTCGTCAATTAGGCCATCACCATCATTGTCGATTAAGTCGATGTGGTCTTCGTCGGTAAGGCCATCGCCGTCGTCGTCGACATTTGACTCATGTTTCTCATCGTCTGGCAGCGACTGCCAGATATCCCAGGCCGCCCATTGCAATACCACCGCGTCGTAAATCTCTTTGGAAACTTCCTCGCGTTCCTCATTGCCAGTTACTGAAACCACCTGGTAATAGGTGTAGTTGATATCCGTCTGATCGGAAGTGCGCGTCTGTATCTGCAAGCGGATGTCGGGGTGCAGATACAGTGGCTCGAAGCGTTCTGTAACCTCGCCGGATAACGGAGCGCTGTCGCGAATAATCGCATCGCCTTCCCATGCGATCCGCGGCAGCGCCTTGCGGATAGATTCGCCGTTGGGACCGGTTAATGAAATCGCTGGCGAATAAGCCCAGACGCTCGTTGGATACCCTTCTCCATAAAGCTGGATCTCGCCGACGGTCGCCAGCGCACTATTGCGGCCCGATTGGTCTCCGGTAATGTCGATATCGCGGACCTGCAAAAAGCGGACTTTTCGCAGGCGAAACTTCTCGCGAAAAATTCGCACGGTCGGCGTCTTATTATCGATGTGCCCATTGCTGATGATATTGTCCCACTTGAGCCCTTCTTCAAGTTGCGGGAAGTCACTGCGGTCGTTCATCCTCAGGGGTTTGAGCAGTGTGCCGTCGGAAACCAGAATGTTCGGACCCAAGAACGAACCTGGCCCCCCTTGTCCACTGGCTATTTTCCGTTTGTTAACCACCGAGACATTATCGACCCAAAA
Source organism: Candidatus Latescibacterota bacterium (assembly GCA_015660315.1). Lineage (GTDB taxonomy): Bacteria > Latescibacterota > UBA2968 > UBA8231 > UBA8231. Next base: position 906 of record DQLG01000677.1, on the reverse strand, counting down.
GACGGCACCTAAATCGTACCAGGCTGTACCCTTCTCATACACCGGCGACCACGTTCTGGCCTGGTACTCGGTATCATAAAGCCCATCGGTAGCCAGCCCGGGTGCGCCACGGCCTCCGCTTTCGAACGAGGCCCCTGCCCGTTTTTCCGGTTGCAGGGCGTAGTTGTCGCCTGTGGCCCATACCTGAATCTCGGCGATACGGGGAACTTCTTTGCTGTAATAGAGGATCGGCCCGCGCTTTTCTTTTGGCAGGCTCTGGTATTTTTCAGCTGCGGATTGCTCGCCGTCGTCCTGGAGTTCGACGAATAGACCGCCGGCTGTCTGGCGCTGATACGCAATGGCGCCGCGCTGCACCTCGGGCAACGCCTGGTAGGCCAGGCGCGCTTCTTCACCGGCTCCCAGAAAGGCATCGCGCCAGAGATCCGAATTCGTGACCTTGACGCGGACGTATTGCATAAACGCGCCGTTGATATCGGGCACGCCGTCCAAGTCCCAGTCTGCTCGATCAAAGGGCGAGAGCGCAAAAGTCATTGGCACGTAGCGGCCGCCGGTACCCGCTACGGGAAGCAAGCCAGACCCGGTCGAAACCTGCTGGATCAGGGTAAATTTAAGCTTGTTGCCCGACGGAAACGGAAAACGCTCTCCCATGGAGCCGAAGAGCGCCAAAGATTTGACTGGCTGACCGAGAAATTCACCTGCGAACTGGCTAGAGGGAAAAACAAGCGTCAGGCTATCTGCGAAGACCAGCCGGCCCATGTCGAGTTCGAGCTCCCACGCGCCCAGGCCATCGAGATTGAAATCTCCGGGGTTGCTCAATCGGCTGGCAAAATCTGCTGGAGTTTCGGGCTCCCAGAAGGTTGTCAAATCGCCGTCGAGAACATTTTTCGCCAAGGCATCATTCGATTT